>CAZDRW010000335.1:0-4576 GCA_964507555.1 uncultured Desulfarculaceae bacterium | reverse complement strand
CGTCCGTAGGGGTGGGTCCCAGGGGGCTCGCGGAGAGACGAGGGAGGGGGGATTCCTCCTATAGGGCCGGTGGGTTTTTCTAACGTAAATTCAGGTGGATAACGCCCGTTAGGTGGAGTCGTTTGGGGCGCTTTATTAGCGATAGTACCCGCGACTTCCTGAAGCTGGTGGCCCAGGTCAGCTCCATGGGGTTGGCTATGGCCCTGGCCATTGTGATCGGACTGGTCGCGGGCATCTATGTGGATAAATGGCTGGACTCCTCGCCCTGGGGCTTTTTCATAGGCCTTTTCATGGGCATCGTGGCCGGCTTCCGCAACATCTGGATCATCGCCAAACGCGCTGGAATGCTTTAGGGAACGCTTGATTTGAGCAGCAAGCCTCTGAAAATCGACTATGCCGAGGCCGATCTGGTCAGGAACCTCTGGCTGGGCAACCTGGGCACCTTCGCGGTGCTGTCTGCGGGCGCTTTCCTTTTCGCGCCCCTGCAATCGGCCATCTCCGTGGCCGTGGGCGGGGCCATCGCGCTTTTGAATTTCCGTCTCTTGGAGCGCTCCATCCGCCGCTCGCTCATGCCCCAAATGGTGCAGAAGCGTCCGGTGTTGGGCAAGGCGCTTTTGAAATACTATATCCGTTTCGCAGTCACCGCCGTGGCCATCATCTTGTTGGTGCGCCAGGGCCTGGTGGAACCATTGGGTTTGTTGGTGGGGCTTTCCGTGGTCGTGGTGACCATCTTCATCTGGGGAGCCTTGCACGCACATAAGCTGTATAAGGAGGCCGTCTAAGCTATGGAACATCCGCCACTGTTCCTGCCGCTGTTCTTCGAGCAGATTGGTTTGGGTCATTTTGCTCATGCCAACCTGAACGTGATCTACTCTTGGCTGGTGATGCTGGTCCTGCTCATCTTTGCCAAATTGGCCACCAAGAGCGTCCAGATGATACCCAGCGGCGCCCAGAACCTCTTTGAGGTGATCTTGGGCGGCTGGGAGGACTTCATGGTGGACGTCATGGGCGAGCACGGCCGCCCCTACTTCCCCCTGGTCTTCACCCTGTTCATCTACATCCTGTTCATGAACTGGATGGGGCTTATCCCCGGCATGTTCTCGCCCACCGCCAACATCAACACCCCGCTTTCCATGGCGCTGGTGGTGTTTGTGGCCACCCACATCGTGGGCGTCAAGGAGCACGGTTTCCATTATGTGAAGCACTTCATGGGCCCGGTGGCGGCGCTGGCTCCCTTGATGATCATCATCGAGATCATCGGCCACCTGGCGCGCGTCCTTAGCCTCACCTTCCGTCTCTTCGGCAACATCCTGGGCGAGGACCTGGTGGTGGCCATCCTGTTCTTCCTGGCCGGCATGTTCCTGGCCCCGCTGCCCATGATGGCTCTCGGCGTGTTCACTTGCTTTGTGCAGGCCTTCATCTTCAGCCTGCTCACCATGCTCTACATCGCCGCCGCCCTGGAAGAGGCGCATTAACCCAAGCGGCGGCAAAGCCCGCCCTTGAACGGATCTGGAAATAAAGTTCCCAAGTTGGGAAGGCACACATAAGTAGGAAGAAGGCACAACCCATAACGCTTTTTGTGGAGGAATCCGGGATGAAAAAGTTCTCTATCACCGCCGCCCTGACCGGGCTGTTCGTACTGGGCCTTTCCGCCGTGGCGCTGGCCGCCGACGCGGGCGCCATGACTGAGATGGCCAAGCTGTTCAGCGCCACCGTGACCGCCGCCGGCTTCGGCATCGGCATCGCCGCTTTCGGCACCGGCATCGCCCAGGGCATCGCCGTGAAAGGCGCCGTGGAGGGCACCGCCCGCAACCCCGAGGCTTCGGGCAAGATCACCGTTAACATGCTGATCGGTCTGGCCATGATCGAGTCCCTGTGTATTTACGCACTGGTCGTGGCCCTGATCCTGCTGTACGCCTACCCCATGGCTGCTCCCGTGGCCAAGGCTCTGGGCCTTTCGTAAGACTTTGCTAAAAAGGGTTGGGCCGCTTGTGCCCAACCCTTTTTAAGGCCTTGACATGTGACCCAAATCACAAGTCCTAGAGGTTCGGTATGAAGTTTTTGAAGATCCCCGCGGCTACCATCACCCGTCTTTCCATCTACTCAAGGGCCCTGGAAGAGTTGGCCGAAGACCAGGTAGCGGTGGTCTCCAGCAAGAAGCTGGCGGAGCTCTGCGGGGTGAATCCTGCCCAGATCCGCAAGGACCTGGCCTATTTCGGCCAGTTCGGCGTGCGCGGGGTGGGATACTATGTCAAGGAGCTGCTCTTTGACATCAAGAAGATACTGGGCCTCAACCGGGAATGGCGCCTGGCCATCGTGGGCATGGGCAACCTGGGCTGCGCCCTGGTGGCTCACGAGAATTTCCAAAAACAAGGCTATAATTTCGTGGCCGCCTTTGACGCCGACCCCATGAAGATAGGCCACCGCCTGGCCAGCGGCCTGGAGATTCACTCCACCAGCCAGCTGGAAGAGATCTGCCGCCTGACCGGCGCCGAGATCGGCGTCATCTGCACCCCCCCCGAACGCGCCCAGGAGGTGGCCAACCGCATGTTGAGCGTGCCGCTAAAGGGTATCCTCAACTTTGCCCCGGTGCAGCTGCAGGTGCCCGAGTGCCCGGCCTGCAAGGTGGAGAATGTGGACTTCACCGTCAAGCTGGACAACCTGGCCTATCACCTCACGGCGGGGTAGGTAGAATACCTGGCTGATTACTTCCGTTTAGGTTTGCTTGATTTTATCTGTAAAAGCGATACCTTCTGTACTCTCCGGCCATCTCACGCTCTAAGTCGCCTTCATGCCGTGGCGCGGGCAGAATCCACTTTTTTTTGCCTTATCCAGAATAGTTCTTGACCAAACGGGGGTTAATGCCGATAAATTAAGTGGAGCAAAAGGAGCCGGGACATGCCCCAGATCGGCAAAATTGAAAAGTTAGGTGATTCCCTTGTGTTACGCCTGCCGCCCGAATATGTGGCCCAACTCGGCCTGGCCGAGGGCGATGAGGTGGCAATCAGCTTAGTTCAAGAACGCTTGGAAATAGGCTTCACAGCCAACCGGAGACTCCTGGCCATTGAAAAGGGCCGCGAACTCTCCGCCCGCTACCGTGGGGTAGTCACGGCGCGCTGAACAGTTCCCAGCGAATTTTCCCCCAGACCGCTTTTGAGCCCTTTGCCATGGCTGGCCCTTGGTTTTTCCTGATTTGCCCAAAACAGCACCGGCGCCTGGTTTGAGACCAGGGGCCGGTGCTTTGTTATCCTGGTGCCGGCGGGCCGGCATCCGCTGCTAGCGCTCCCCGCATCTTTCAAACTCAGTGCAGCGGGTGACGCGGATCTCGGGCCGGGAACCGGCCTGGCTGAAAATAAGCCCCAGCGGCATCCTGCCCCGGTAGTCCGGGTCGAGAGTAGCGCCTCGGATGGCGAAACTGCGTACGCCCTCGTCAAAACCAAGCTCGCGGAAATCCAAGCGCACGCCGCCGGGCACCTCCACCGGGTCCCTCAGCATCTCGCCGGACTCGGGATCAAACACCACCACTTCGTAAATGTTCTCCGGGTCCACTTCCTCGGGCGGCGTAACCGAAAAAACCGCAGCTCCACTAAGGTTGTAGAGGTAGGCGTTAGTATACTCGGCGCCCACCCACAAGGGACGGGCCAAGCCCAGGTCGTCGCCGGTTATGGCCAGGTTCCAGATGAGGGTATTACCGGCCAGAAACTCCTCCTCGGAAATAGCTGCAACCAAGGGCTCGCTCTGGCTAAAAGCGGTGGTGGTCAAGCGGTCGGCGCGGTAGATGGCCTCGGTGTGATCCTTATGGCGCACCCAAAAGGCCAGCGAATAGCCGCTCAGCCCTTGGGGGCCCAACTTAATGAGGCTCACTCCTTTGCCGCCCAGGGAACTAAGGGAATCCGTGATGAGTTCCAGGTTGCCGTTCACCTGATTATAAAGGCAGGGATAACCGGGGCCGCCCACAAAGGCCACCCGGCCGCCGTTGGTGGCCGCCATGGGTTCGATAAGAGCGAAATCGCTTTGATCCGCCACCTTGCTCAAGGCCCCGCCCAAGGTGGCGGTGTATACACCCCGGCCGGCGGTGGTTTCCCCATAAAAAGCCACTTGGTTACCGTCTATGGAAAGGCTTTGGAAATCGCTGAACTCGGCGTTGCCGCCCGGAGCCTTGGTGCCGCTATCTGCCACGGTGAGCAGACTGTTGAACGGATAGAGCGAGGCGTATACCCCGGATTGGTTGGTGGTGTCTTGCCCATAGAAAAACACCTTGTGCCCGTACATGCTGGGGCGCCGGTTGAAGTTAGCGAATTTGCTGCCGCTACCCGGCCGGTTAGTGTCGCTGTCAGCCAGCTTGAACAGGGAGGAAAAGCCATAATGAGTAAAAATGCCCTGCTTGGTAGAGGTGTCGCTGCCCACGAAAGAAGCCAGAAAGGCGGCGTCGCCAATGCCGCCGCCGTCCGGGCTGCCCATGTCAAGCCCAGTGTCGAGGCCGCTGGTGCCGCGATCGGCTATCTTATAAACCGTGGGTGTTGTTGCGCCGGTGTAGGTGGCATCATAAACACCGATTTCATTGGAGAACGAAGCG
>CAZDRW010000334.1:3326-4594 GCA_964507555.1 uncultured Desulfarculaceae bacterium | reverse complement strand
AGTTGGGCGGAGACTAGAAAAAGGAATCCGACTCATCGGAACGCACTGCAAGCTGATGAAATAAAAAGGCCGGCGCCAAGCGCCGGCCTATCTTTATTTACTAGATGCCGTCTTAGGCTTTGAAACGCCGCCTCCAGCCGATGAGGCCGATGCCGCCCAAGGCAGAAGCAAAGAGCAGCATCGAGGCAGGCTCAGGCGTGGCCGAGCCGCCGCCGGCGGTGGTGATTTGATTAACCGTAAAGTCGTGATCGCAGGCGCCCGACGATTTGATGGCCAGCCCCCAGGCTTGGGTGCCGGACCCGAAGGACACCGTCACCGCGCCGGGGGTGAAGGGATTGGGATAGGTCTGCATCTTGTCGGTCTGGCCAAAATCGGTCCAGGCGCCCCAAGACACCCCGTCAAACAAAGAGAACTCGCCGTATTCATAGAACCGCTTTTTCTTCGGCTGGTTGGTGTATTCGTAATATTGGAAGTTGGTGGTGAACGAGGTCAGGTCCACCCCACGGTCGAAATTGAAAACCAGCATCTCGCCGGGATCGATCTCACCGTCGGCGGGGCCGCCCCACACGCCGATACCGGCCGCAGTGGTTCCGTCGTGGGTTTCTTCCTTGTAGCCCAGATTGCGGCTGTAGCCACGGGTGCTCCAGGCCGACATGGTGATGGAAGCGTCGCCCAAGCTGGTGGTGTAGCTATGGGGTCCGCTGGTCCAGGAATTATAAGGGGCGCCGGTGAAGTTGATAACCGCCGCTTGGCCGCTGGCGGCAAAAGCAAAAACCATAAGGCAGGCCACCATTAAGCTAGCCGCGGGAGCGCAGCTGCGTATAAATATCCCCCAGGATTTCATTGCAGTTCCTCTCAAGTAAGAACAAACACGGCCAATGAATCAGTCCAAAGGGGCAGGCAAAAAAATGGTGGGCTGGACGGACAACCCACCGCTAGACTAGAAATTATATAACAGAGATCAAGCTATTTTTCAACCAGATTCACATCTTTGTCACATCTTTGTCACATCTTTGTCACATGGTTTAGGCTGCATTCCCGAGTAATTAGTTATATATTAGTACTCGTTATCAACCTTAGGCACTTATGCCAACCTCGCTTGGCTCTAACCCCAATCCCGCCACAAAGGGGCTGATGGCCTGGCGCCAATTGGCCGCCGCTTCCCATAGATAGTCGGGCCGCTCCCCGCCCAGCCAACCCGGCATGCCGCCGCGCCAAACGTAGTCCACAAGCGCCTGGGTTCCCTGGGGACTGAATTCATATTCTCC
>CAZDRW010000334.1:0-3316 GCA_964507555.1 uncultured Desulfarculaceae bacterium | reverse complement strand
ACCGCCAGCACCGGCTTCTCAAGACCAGCGTTCACCTTCAATTCCTGGTCTTGGCCAAAGCGCTCTATGATGCTTTGCACCTCGCTTTGGGGCGCGGCCCCTGCTGGTTTCTGCTTGAAATCAGCCATGTCCTGCGGGAATGGCCAGCGCCGGTAAATCTCGCCCATCAGGCCGTGCTGCGAGCGCCCGGCGATGGCGCCGTGCAGATCGCCCAAGTCGGCCGGGCTTGCCACGTACCAGGTCTTCAGCCAGGCCTGGAACCATTTATGAGGCTCGGTGCCCGCCAGATCGGTGATCAACTCGCAAAAATCCCGGCACCAGAATACATGCTGCCCCATGAGCAGCAGGTCGGTCTCGATGTTGAAAAAGCCAAAGGCGATTACACCGTGACTCATGCTGTGGAAACCTAACGGCATATCTCTTTTAGTCCCCTTCCATCTCGAACCGCCACTGACAAAAATGATCGGCCGGATGCTGGTCGGGCGGGGCGTAAAGGCAGGTTATCTTTATGCGCGGATCGATCTCCTTGGCAAAGCTTTGGAACTCCGCCAGGTGCATGGCCTTGCAGTCGTATTCGCCCAAGCCCCGGTCCAGGCGGGCGGTCTGGGCTGGGCAGTCTGGAACCTTGAGCGTCAGGTGGTCGCCATGGTCCTCGAAATCATAGCCCACCAAGATGGCCCAGGGGAAAATGCGCTGGGCCTTTAGAAAACTTTGCAGACCGCCTTCATGGAAACCGAAGCGTTTTTTCAGGTCGCGGGCGGCCAATTGCCCGGTCTTGCCCCACACCAGTTCGTTGATGATGCAGGCCTCCTGATGATCGTGGCGCTTTTCGATATTCAAAAACCAAAAGGCGTCCATGGTCCGGTAATTATGCAAAAGGAACTCCAGGTACTCCAGAAGGTCCTCTTTGCTCCAGTCCTGGAAATGCTGTTTGTAATTCATGGCTATCATCTCCTCTTGGCCGGGTTGCTTCCTCGCCTTATTACCATAGCATCACCAAGGCCGGTGTTGCATACTTGCGCGCGCAGCTTGACCGTAGGCGCGATTGAGGGGATAAATGGACATATTCCGTGAGGAGAGGCAATGATTAAATCCATGAACGTGGCCTGGTGGGTGCAACGTTGGAGCGAGTTGCAACCCCGGAAGACGGCGATCCATTTCGAGGAACGCGCCATAAGTTACGCGGAGTTGCACGATAGATCCGAAGCCGCGGCGTCCTGGCTGCAATCCCTGGGCATTGAAAAGGGCGACCGGGTGGCGGTGCTCTTGGACAACTGCCCGGAGTTCATCGAGCTTTATTTGGCCTGCGCGCGTTTGGGCGCCATCTTCGTGCCCTTTAACTTCCGCCTGGCCACTCCGGAGATAGACTACCTCCTGGTTAACTGCCGGCCCCGCTTGTTCGTGTTCCGCGATTCCTTGGCCGCCAAGATCGCGCCGCTGAACCTAGCGGGCTACCAGCCTCCCCTGGCGGCGGCGGTGGTGGGCCAAAAGACCGGCGACCACCGCGTGTTGGACTATCGCAACATCACCAGCCGCTTCAGCGGCGAAAAGCCTTTTGTCACCAGCTCCATCGGCCCGGCTGATCCCGAAGAGCCCCAGGTGATCATGTACACCTCCGGCACCACGGGCCACCCCAAGGGCGCGGTGCTGACCTATAAAAAAACCTTCTTCAATTGCCTGAACGCCAACATATTCTTCAAAGCCAATTACGACGACATCATGCTTTTGATCCTGCCGCTATTTCATTCCGGCGGCTTGTTTATCCAGCTCACCCCCATGCTCTATCACGGCGGCACCATTCTTTTACATGAGCGCTTCGACGCGGCCCGGGCCTACCAGGACCTGGAGCGGTTCAAAGTAACCAAGTTCCTGGGCGTGCCCACGGTTTACCGGGGGCTTTTGGACGTGCCGCCAAGCAAACGCGGCGACTTCAACTCCCTCAAGGTATGCGCCATCGGCGGCGAGCAGGTCACGCCTGAGCTCTTGCGCTCCTGCCGGGACGCCGGCTTCTCCTGCCGCCAGATCATGGGCCAGACCGAGACCTCCATCCTCTTGTGGGCCTCGGAAGAGGAGAGCCTGGCCAAACCGGGCACCGTGGGCCGGCCGGTGTTCCACGCCGAGGTGCGGCTGGTGGGCGAGGACGGGGCTCCGGTGCCGCAGGGGCAGGTGGGTGAAATCGTGGCCCGGGGGCCGGTGGTAATGAAGGAATACTGGCGCGATCCGGAACGCACCGAAGGCGCCATGAGCCATGGCTGGCTGCACACCGGCGACCTGGGGCGCTGCGATGAAGAGGGCTACTACTACCTGATGGACCGCGCCCGCGACATGTTCATCTCCGGCGGCGAAAACGTATACCCGGCCGAGGTGGAGCGGGTGCTTCGTAAGCATCCGGCCGTGGTCGAGGCGGCGGTGGTGGGCATGCCCGACCGCAAATGGGGAGAGGCGGGACACGCCTTTGTGATTTTGAAAAACGGCACCCAGGCCAGCGCTGCCGAGCTTTTGGAGCACTGCCGCCAGGGCTTGGCCTCCTACAAGGTGCCTCAGCGCATCGCCTTTGTGGAGGAGTTCCCCCGCACTCCCCTGGGCAAGGTGCGCAAGTTCCTGCTCCTGGAAGAGGCCCTGCAAGCCGGCCTGGCGGAGGGCTGAGCGGGCGCTACCAGCATTCTCAGGCCAGCCCTGGGAAAACTCTGCCCGGCCTAAATGCGGACCTCTTGGCAAGGTTAGGGATGCTCTGGGTGTCTATTCCTGGGTAGGCTTGAAGCTTTTAGAGTAGACCTCTGCGATGTCCTCGGCGAACTTCTGGTAGATATTGGCCCGCCGCACCTTCATGGTGGCGGTGAGTTCGTCATCGTCGTGGTCAAGCTCCTTGGTCAGGAGTTTGAAGCGGCGCACGTTTTCAACCCGGGCGAACTGCTGGTTCACGGTGTCCACTTCTTCCTGGATGAGCCGGTACACCTCGGGCTGGGCTGCGAGGTTTTTGAAATTGGTATAGGCCAGGCGCCGGTCCGTGGCCCATTTGCCAACATTCTCGAAGTCGATCTGGATGAGCGCGGCCAGATAATTGCGACCATCCCCCACCACGATGGCCTCTTTAATGTAGGGGCTCACCTTGAGCGCGTTCTCTATCTCCGATGGCGCTATGTTCTTGCCGCCCGAAGTGATGATTATGTCCTTCTTGCGGTCCACGATCAAAAGGTGCCCGTCCTCGTCCAACTGCGCGATGTCGCCGGTGTGCAGCCAGCCGTCTATCATCACGCTCTTGGTGGCCTCTTCATTCTTGTAGTAGCCCACAAAAACCGGAGCGCCTCTTTTCAGA
>CAZDRW010000333.1:0-4604 GCA_964507555.1 uncultured Desulfarculaceae bacterium | reverse complement strand
CTTGGTGGCCGCGGCAACGGCGTCCATGAGGATGCCCTTGAAGCCTTTGGCTTCCAGCACCTGCAGGCCGGCGATGGTGGTGCCGCCGGGCGAGGCCACCTGATCGGTGAGCACCGCCGGGTGCTGGCCACTGGTTTTCAAGAGTTCCGCGGATCCCAGCACGGTCTGCACGGCCAAAGATAGCGCGGTGACCCGGTCCAGGCCCTGGGCCACCCCGGCGTCGGCCAAGCCTTCGATGAACTGGAACACATAGGCGGGGCCGGAACCGGAGAGGCCGGTCACCGCATTCATCAAGGCTTCCTTTACCACCACGACCTCGCCCACCGCGGCGAACACCTCCCGGGCCACCTCCACGTGCTGCTCGGTGGCGTGTGGGCCCGGCGCGATGGCGGTGGCGCCCTTTAACACCAGGGCCGGAGTATTGGGCATGGCTCGGATTATAGGCGTCCCCGCTGGCAGGCACTCGGCTACCGTGGAGATCTTCACTCCCGCGGCCAGGGTGATGGCCAGCCCCTGCTTACTTAAACTGCTGCCGGCGGCTTGGGTCACGCCTGTCAGGTCCTGGGGTTTGACGGCGATTATGAGCAGGTCCACCTGGCCCAGGTCGCCGGCAGCCTCCACCACCTTCAAGCCCAGACTTATGCTGAGCTGTTGAGCCCGGTGGGTGTCTTTTTCCGCCACCACCAGCTGTTCCGCTTGGGCGCTGCCCGCGGCGATTAGCCCCTTGATCAGGGCGGACCCCATGTTGCCGCCGCCCAAAAATCCGATACGGCCGCTTAAGGCCATGTCATTCCTCCTCTGGTTCCAATACCTTGTAGCGCCTGCCCCCCTTAAGGCCCGTTGCCTCCAACATGCCTTGCTTTACCAGCGCGTGCAAGTAATTCTTGGCCGTGGAGTCGGAACAGTTTAGGGCCTGGCGCAGGTCCTGGTTGCTGAGCTCGCCGCCCTCCGCCCCGGCCAGCAGGCGGGCCAGCGTGGCAATGCGGCGTTTGGGTATGTTCTCTACCATAGTCAAACGGCCGGCGAAATAGCTATCGCCTCTGGAAAAGGCCTGACGGACTTCTGGGGGCAAGATATCGGGCCCGATTTCATAGTCGGGCGCCAGAACCACCAAGCGCTGCAGCAGGTGGCTGAGCTCCCGCACATTACCCGGCCAGTGGTAATCCATAAGCAGCTTTTTGGTCTCCGGCGCCAAGCGGCGGGTGCGCTTGGCCAGTACGCAGGCCTGGGCCAGGAAGTGGTCAAGCAGGGCGGGCAGGTCCTCGCGCCTTTTCCTTAAAGGCGGCAGGTTCAGGGGCACTACCAGGATGCGGTATAAAAGCGCCTGGTTGAATTTTTTTTGCCGCACCGCCTCATGCAAATCCCGGTGGCTGGCCGTGATCAAGCGGAAATCCACCAGCTGCCCCCGGCGGCTGCCCACCGGCGTAACCACCCGGTCCTCCAGCACCCTTAGCAGCCGGACCTGAAACTGGGGCGAGGTCTCGGCGATCTCGTCCAGGAACAAGCTGCCGCCGTGGGCTGCCTGCAAATAGCCTTCCTTGGCTGTGGCGGCGCCGGTGAAAGCGCCTTTGTCATGGCCGAAGAGTTCGCTCTCCAAAAGGCTGGCGGGAAGCGCCGCGCAGTTCAGCGGCACAAAAGGTCCCTCGCGCCGGGGAGATTTGTCATGAATCCGCCTGGCCAGAAGCTCCTTGCCGGTGCCGGTTTCACCCAATAAGAGAACCGGTAAATCGGTTTCGGCCACGCGCTCCAGGTCCTTTAGCACCTGAGCGAAGGCTCTCGAATGTCCTCCCACGATCTCTGGGACGGGTTTAGCATCGGCGGCCAGGGCCCTGGGCGGGATTTCAAGGCCTTGGCCGGCCAACTCGGCCAGCTTGGCGATATTTACAAGATAGGGGGCTTCCGCCGCCAGGCGCGCCGTCAGGTGCCGCTGGCTTTCGGTCCCCAGGCCAAGGGCCATGATATGCCTGCGCGCGGCCTGCTCCACGGTCTTGGCCATGTGAGCCGGATCAAGGTCTCTGCCTGCCAAGCCAAGCGCGGTCTCCACCACCTTGCGCGCCAAATCCTCCAGCAATTTCAAATCATCAGCCGCCAGGTCCTCGCCGGAAGGCTGTTCCATGGCCGCTTCCGCCACTTTGGGCTTGGCGGGTACTATGGAGGCTTTTCCCAGGCGATAAGCAATTTCGCCGGCGGCGGCCCTCTTTAATCTTTCCAAGGCTTGCAAGGCGCTTCCCCCCCGATAGGATTCACTCTACATACCTTAGCCTCCAAGGCGTAGGCAAGGCCCGCCATAAGCGGCATCTTGCTCTGGCCTGGTTGCAATGCTATAACAAGACCTTAACGGGACACTTTTTTACGGCGCTCCACCAGGTGCGGAAAGGTTTTCGAGCTTTATGTTAAAGAAGCGACTTGCCAGACTGCGCCGCCGGCTGCGCAACGAGGGCTTGGACGGTTTTATCATAAGCCTGCCCGCCCATCGCCGCTATCTCTCCGGGTTCACGCCGGACGACGGCCAATGGGGCGAAACCTCTGGCTGGCTATTGATAACCGCTTCCGATGCCGTGCTTTTCACTGATTTTCGTTATGAGTTGACCGCCCGCGAGCAAGCGCTTTTGTTCAAGGTGGTGCTGCACCGCCAGGGTCTGGGTAAAGCCTTAAAGCCGTTACTAGAAGCAAGCCACGTGAAACGCCTGGGTTTCGAGGCCGGGGCCATGCTGGTGGCGCATCATGAACGCTTGGCCCGTGAATTGGGCGACGCGGTCGAACTGGTGCCCACCGCCGGTTTGGTGAGTGCCCAGCGGGTGTGTAAAGATCAATCCGAGTTGCAGGCCATCCGCGCCAGCCTTGGCATCATGGAGAAGGTGCTTGATTCCCTGATCTCCAACGATATCGCGGGAAAATCCGAGCGGGAGCTGGCCTTGGCCATCACCCGGGCCGTGGAGGATGCCGGCGCCGACGGCGCGGCCTTCCCGCCGATTGTGGCAAGCGGCCCCAACGGGGCCGAACCCCACGCCGAGCCCGGCCAGAGGATCATAGCAGTCGGCGAACCGGTTATCTTTGACGTTGGCGCCCAAAAGGATGGTTATTGCAGCGACATATCGCGGACCATGGTGGCAGGGGGCTTGGAGAAGGCTGATGATCGCTTCCGTGAGGTGTATGCCACGGTGCGCAGGGCCCAACTTAAAGCAATCGCTGAAATCAAGCCCGGCATGACCGGAGCCGAGGCCGACGCCATTGCCCGCCGGGTGATCGAAGAAGCCGGTTATGGCGATAACTTTGGCCATTCCTTGGGCCATGGCGTGGGTCTGGCCACCCACGAAGCGCCTTCGGTAGGGCCCAACTCATCGGAAATACTGGAGCCGGGCATGGTGTTCACCATTGAACCCGGCATATATGTGCCAGGCTGGGGCGGCGTCCGTTTGGAAGAGATGGTGGTGCTCACCGAGGAAGGCTGCCAAACCCTTAACCGCCTGAACGGCTTCTATGATCTGCCTTAACCAGGCCATGGGCTAGGGCATGGACCTGCCAACCCAACTGGACCAAGGATTAGATAGGTATCTCACCTTTCTGGCTGCGGTGCGGGGGCTGTCGGCCAACACCGTGGCGGCCTATTCCGACGATCTCAATGATATTGCTGAATATATGGCCGAGCAGGGCCTGCAAGACTGGTCCGGGTTGGACTCCTTGCATGTGGTGGCCTACCTGGGCGCGGGCAAGAAGCGCGGCCTAGCGCCACGCACTTTAGCCCGGCGGCTTTCTTCCTTGCGCGGCATGATAAAGTTTATGCTTGAAGAAGGAATGCTGTCGGAGAATCCTCTGGCCGGGTTGACCGGCCCCAAGACACCGGACGGGCTGCCTCATTTCCTGTCCCGCCAAGAGGTGGAAAAACTGCTTGCAATGCCGGAGGAAGAAAGCGATCTGGGTTTACGCGACCGGGCCATGATGGAACTCATGTACGCGGCGGGCCTTAGGGCAAGTGAAGTAATTACTTTAGGTGTGGGCGACGTGCAGTTCCAGGTGGGGTGTCTGGTGGTGCGCGGCAAAGGCTCCAAGGAGCGTTTGGTGCCGGTGCATCAGACCGCCCTTGATGTGCTGAGCGCTTATCTGCAAGGCCCCCGCGAACGATTGCGCCAGGGCAAGCCCCGCGAGGAGGTCTTCCTGAACGCCAGGGGCGGCAGTTTGAGCCGCATGGGCCTGTGGAAGATACTGCGCAAACATGTAATAGCCGCGGGCATTAAGGGGCATGTCACTCCGCATACCCTGCGCCACACCTTCGCCACCCATCTGTTGGAGGGCGGGGCTGATCTGCGCTCGGTGCAGCTCATGCTGGGCCACTCTGACATCAGCACCACCGAGATCTACACCCATGTGGACCGCAAACGCCTCAGCCAAGTGCACATCCTCCGCCCGCAGGGACCTAAGGAGGATAAGAAGCGTCAAATATATGAGGGGCAGCCCCGAAGCTGAAAGCGCAAGCGACAGAAGAGACTGCTGTACGACTGTTTTCACCAAGTAGACCGCAAAAACAGCCGACAAAGAGGAGAACACGAGCTTGATTATCCTCCTTGCCGAAAAAGCAGGACGTATGAGCCTCTTCACATGAGCGT
>CAZDRW010000332.1:0-4620 GCA_964507555.1 uncultured Desulfarculaceae bacterium | reverse complement strand
CCACCGATCCCCATTTGCGGGACAGGTCAGCCGGATCCAGATAAGACAGCCGCGCCGCCGCTTCGGTGGCCCCGTACATGACATAGAGTCTGGCCGGTTTAAATATGTCCGCCACTTTTTTCTGCACCTCAGCGCGGCCGGGCCGCCCGTGGATCACGAATGGCTCGCCCAAAAGCGAGCCCACCGTAAGGCGCGGGTTCAGGGATGTCATGGGGTCTTGAAATACTATCTGCATTTGTCTGCGCAGGTCCCTTAAGCCTCGTCGGTCCAAGGCAGTAACGTCCTGGCCTTTGAAATAGACCCGTCCTGCGCTAGGGTCCAGTAGGCGTAAAGCCAAGCGGCCCAGGGTGGACTTGCCACAGCCGCTTTCGCCCACCAAACCCATTACCTCGCCGGGCTGAATAGCCAAATCCACATGATCCACTGCCCGCAGCCAACGCTTCTGGGAGCCCAAAAAGCCTGAGCCCACCTTGAAGCGCTTGGCCAAGCCATCAAGCTTAAGGAGCGGCTGGTTCGACTGTCCCGCCTGGCTCATGCCGCCCACCTCCCCCGCTGCCTGACCTTTTCATGGTGCAAAAAACAGCGAACCCTATGCCCAGGCGCCACCTCGACCAACGCCGGCTCTGCTTCCTGGCAGGGCGCAAAGCGCTCCGGGCAACGGTCACTGAAAGCGCAGCCCGGCGGCAAGGCATCGGGTGCGGGCACTACGCCGGGAATGGTGGGCAGCTTTTGCCCGCGCCGGGCCGCCCGCGCAGGCAAGCATGCCAAAAGGCCTTTGGTGTAAGGATGCAGGGGCTGGTTGAACAATTCGTTTACTCCGGCTTCTTCCACCAAACGTCCGGTGTACATCACCGCCACCCGGGCCGCCATCTGGGCCACCACCGCCAGGTTATGACTGATGAGAAGAAACGCCGCGCCGCTTTCCTCCTGAAGACGTCGCATCAAACCCAATATCTGGGCTTGGATGGTTACGTCCAGGGCGGTGGTGGGCTCATCGGCCATGACCAGTCGTGGAGAAAGGGCCAAGGCCATGGCTATCATCACCCGCTGGCGCAAACCTCCGGAAAGCTCGTGGGGATATGAGTGCGCCCGCCGGGTTGGCTCTGGGATACCGACCTTGGCCAGCATCTCCTCGGCCCGTGTCCAAGCATCCGCAGCGCTGATTTTTTGGTGCGCCTTGATTGGCTCCGCCACTTGAAGGCCAACCGTAAACACCGGATTCAAGGAGGTCATGGGCTCCTGAAAGACCATAGATATCTCAGCGCCGCGAATTTGACGTAGACGGCTGGGCTGGGCGGTGAGCAACTCCTCTCCAGCGAAGACGATACTGCCTCCGGCGACCCGGCCCGGCTGGGGCACCAGACCCAACACGCTGAGCGCGGTGAGCGACTTGCCGCAGCCGCTCTCCCCCACTAGGCCCAGCACCTGGCCAGGCTGCACTTGGAGGTCCAATCCGTCAACCGCAGCCACCCGTGAGGCTGCCCCTTGACCATCGCCAGTTCCGGGAAACACGGTGGTCAGGTCAGTTATGTCCAGTAGAGGCTGGGCCATTCAGCAGTGCAGCTTTCACTTTCAAATTGATTTGGTCTACTCTAGGGCTCGGGTCGCCTGACAGTCAACCCATGTCTTTCAAGCGCGGCCATAGGTTTGCGCCAGACGCTTGAGGCGTGTCTCCAACTCCTCGGTCAGCATATCCGCCTGCAAGCGCCAACCCCAATTGCCATCCGATCGGGAGGGCTTATTCATGCGCGCTTCCGCGCCCAGGCCAAGCACGTCTTGCATGGGCGCCAGCGCCGTATCAGCCACCGAGGCCATCACCGCGCGCAGGGATTCCCAGGCCACACTATCGGGGGTCAGTTCGCGCCCCAAATAGCGGCTTAGCCTATCGCGGGTGGCATCGTCGGCCTCGGCCTGAAACCAGCCGCGCATAGTGTTGTTGTCGTGGGTGCCGGTGTAAGCCACGCAGTTGCGGGGATAATTATGAGGCAGGTAAGGGTTGTCCGGGCCTTCCTCACCGAAGGCGAAGACGAAAAGCTTCATGCCCGGCAGGCCCAACAGTGCCAAGGTCTCGCGCACGTCGGGCGTGATATAGCCTAAATCCTCGGCCACGATGGGCATTGACTGAAACCGGCGCTGCAGGGCGCGGAAGAAATCCATAACCGGGGCTTCCTGCCAATAGCCGTTGATGGCCGTGGTTTCATCAGCCGGAATTTCCCAATAAGCCACCAGGCCCCTGAAATGATCTATGCGCACTAAATCATATAAGCCGAAGTTGCGCTCCAGCCGCTTGATCCACCAATCATATTTCTTGGCCCGCATGGCATCCCAATTAAAAACAGGGTTGCCCCAAAACTGGCCTGTGGCGCTGAAATAATCCGGAGGCACACCCGAAACCACGCTCGGCCTTTTCGCCTCGTTTAGCTTGAACAAGTCCTGGTGCGCCCAAACGTCGGCGCTGTGATAATCCACGTAGATGGGTAGATCGCCAAATAGGCTTATGCCCCGCTGGTTGCAATAGGCTCTCAATTCCACGATTTGGCGTTGGAAAACATATTGCAAGTAAGCTTCTTCCTCCACCCGCCCTGCCAGTTCCGCCCTGGCCTGCTCCAGGGCAACGGGGTAGCGGTCGCGCAGTTCCACCGGCCACTGATTCCACATTTGGAAGCGGTGGTGCTCAGCCAGGGCTTGGAACAGGCAGAAATCCGGCAGCCAATATTCCTGCTCTTTTTGAAAGCGCGCGAACTCCGGGTCGCTGCCGCGGCTGCGCCAGTTTTGATAGGCCCGGCGCAGCAGGCCCCGCTTGAAGGCCTGAACCGCTGGATAATCAATTATGTCTGCCGGGAAGTCGGGAACCGCGGCAAGATCTTCTTCGTACAGATGGCCTTCCCTCAGCAGCCACTCCAGGCTGATCAAGAGCGGATCGCCGGCAAAGGCAGAGGAACTGTTGTAGGGCGAATTGCCCCGCCCCGGTTCGGTGGGGCTAAGCGGGAGCATCTGCCAATAGCTCTGTCTGCTACGCTCCAGGAACTCGGCGAACCAATACGCCCGGGGTCCCAGATCGCCCACTCCAAAGCGTGAAGGCAAGGAGGTGGGGTGCATGAGGATTCCGCTGCCTCTTCTTATCATCTCGTATTTGCTCCGCCAAAGATCATATGGGGGCTTTACCCCCCGAATTGATGCCTTGGATGCTAACTCTTGGTCGGCTTGAAGAACACGATGCCAAGCGGCGGCAAGGTGATTGATAATGAGGCCGGCCGGCCATGGGCCGGATAGGCGCCGGCTTCCACTCCGCCCAGATTACCCACCCCGCTGCCTCCGTAATCCGGCGCATCGCTGTTTATTAGCTCACGCCAAAAACCGCCATGGGGCACCCCCACCAGGTATCTCTCCCGCACCACCGGTGTGAAGTTGGCTACCACCAGGATGCATTCGGCCGCGGAGGAGCCCAGACGCAAAAGACTCAAGGAACTGCCCAAAGCGTCGTTGCAGTCCACCCATTGGAATCCCTCCGGACTGAAGTCCAGCTGATGCAGGGCCGGTTCGTTTTTCATAAGATGATTAAGGTCCCGCACCCAGCGCTGCACGCCCTGATGCCAGGGGTGCTCCAACAATTGCCAATCCAGACTCTGATCGTGATTCCATTCCCGCCCCTGGCCGAACTCGCCCCCCATGAACAAGAGCTTCTTGCCAGGTTGGCAGTACATATAGCCCAAAAGCAGGCGCAGGTTGGCGAATTTCTGCCAGCCGTCGCCGGGCATCTTGTCCAACAACGAACGCTTACCGTGCACTACCTCGTCGTGGCTTAGCGGCAGCACGAAGTTTTCGTGAAACGCATACATCATGCGGAAGGTAAGCTGGTTCTGGTGATAGGACCGGTGAATGGGATCGTGGGACATGTAATCAAGGGTGTCGTGCATCCAACCCATGTCCCACTTCATTCCGAAACCCAGGCCGCCCACGTAATTGGGCCGTGAAACCATGGGCCAGGAGGTGGACTCCTCGGCCATGGTCTGGACATCGGGCTTGACACGGTATATGTCCTGGTTCATCTGGCGGATGAAGTCGATCGCCTCCAGGTTCTCGTTGCCCCCATATTTATTGGGTATCCATTGGCTATCCTTCCGGGAGTAGTCCAGATACAGCATGGAGGCCACGGCATCCACCCGGAGCCCGTCGGCGTGATAGACCTCCAGCCAGAACAACGCGCTGGAGATCAGGAAACTTTTTACTTCGTTGCGGCCGTGATTAAATATGTAAGACTTCCAATCCGGCTGAAAGCCCTTGCGCGAATCCGCATGCTCGAAAAGGTGGGTGCCGTCGAAATAGGCCAGGCCGAACTCGTCAGTGGGAAAATGGGAAGGCACCCAATCCAGGATGACGCCGATGCCTTCCTGGTGCAGGCGGTCGATAAGATACATGAAATCTTGAGGTGCGCCGAAGCGGCTGGTGGGAGCGAAGTAACCGGTGGTTTGATAACCCCAGGATCCGTAGAAGGGGTGCTCCATCACCGGCAGGAATTCCACGTGCGTAAAGCCCATGTCTTTAACATAGGCCGATAGCCGGTCGGCCAACTCGCCGTAGGTCAAAAAGCGGTTGCCTTCCCCGCGCATCCATGAGCCC
>CAZDRW010000331.1:0-4646 GCA_964507555.1 uncultured Desulfarculaceae bacterium | reverse complement strand
GATGGGAAACTTGGCCCTCCAGGCCCAGGGCCGCCAGGTTGGCTCGATTGGCCTTGAGGCGCGAGCAATCCTTATCAACGGCCAGCACCCGGCGGCCCGCGCGGGCCAATTCCCGGGTAAGGCCGCCCACTCCGCAGCAAAGCTCCAGCACTGGTCCGGGGGGCAGCTCCGCTGCCAGCCCGGCGGCGGCTACTTGCGGGCAGGCCATATATAACGCGTCGCTATCGCCCAGAAGCGAAGGCTCAGGCACGCGGCTTCCAGCGGTCGGGCACGTCGAATACTTCCAAAATGCGCGCGTCGCTCAAGGTCTTGGCGCCGTGCATGGCCCCGGCTGGCACATAATAGGAATCGCCGGGCTTGCAGTGCCTGGTATTCCCCTCTATGGTGAACTCGATCTCCCCGGCCAGTACCACGCCCCACTGCTCGCCGTGGGAATGCTCGGGCACCACCGAGCCGGCCGGGATTTCGAAAAACACGCCTTGGGCAGTGGGTCCGCCCAGGATATAGCCGTTAACACCCTCCATGGGCAGATCAGCCTGGGGCAGGGCCTTGATGAAACCGGGATAAGGCGGATTCTGACTCATGATTTTCTCCTGAAAACTTTTTTAAGCGATGGGTTTATAGCGGTCGGGATCGGCGAACACGTCGATTACCCGGCAGCGGACCGTGAGCTTGCCGCTATGCACCACCCCGTCGCCGATATAATAGGAGTCGCCCTTGCGATAGGTTTTACTCTCACCGTCAATAGTGAGTTCTACCTCGCCGTCCACGACGATGCCCCACTGGGCGCCATGGCTATGCGGCGGCACCTCGGCACCGGCCGGCAGGTCGAAAAACACTACCTGGCAGGGCCCGCCGGTCAAGAGATAGGCCAGCGGCCCTTTCATGGGTATGTCGGCTTGGGGCAGGTCTTTGATGAAATCCGCGTAGGGTATATTCTGGCTCATAGGCCTTCTCCTTGGCTGCGCGCCTGGCGGCGCTCTTCCTTGTCATGATATGCGATGACGCACTGGGGGCGGAATTTGCAGTACAGGTCAGGATCAAAGCAGCGCGGATTATGCTCCAGGCACTCTTGGCAAAGGCCGCCGCCGTGCTTTTGGCAATGCACCGCGATTTCCCTTTCCGGATGCCGGCTGCAGTAGTCGGTCGGGCTCATAAGGCGGTTTCTCCTTGGTCTGGCCCCCTAACCAGCTTCTAACACGGCGGCGGGGGGCTGGCAAGCCATCTGCGACGCGGCTTGACTTGGCTTCCCGCGGGCGCAATAATTTGGCGGAACCCGCCGCTAAATGGCGGGGTCAACTAATGGAGCTACGGCTGAGATAGGAAGGAATACATCTTGCGCATATTAGTCACCGGCGGCTGCGGCTTTATCGGCTCCAACTTCATCCGCACCCTTTTGAACCAGAACCCCGAGGACGAGATAGTCAACCTGGACTGCTTGACCTACGCGGGCAACCTGGAAAACCTGGCCGACGTGGAGGCCGGTTTCCAGGGGAGATACCGTTTTGTTAAGGGCGACATCTGCGATTCAGAGACGGTGCTCCCTCTGCTGGACCAGGTGGAGGCGGTGGCGCATTTCGCCGCCGAGAGCCACGTGGACCGCTCCATTGAAGACGCCTCTGCCTTTGTGCGCACCAACGTGCTGGGCACCCAGGTGCTTTTGGATGCGGCCCGGCGCACCTGGCAGGGCCGGACCGACCGGCGCTTTCTCTATGTTTCCACCGACGAGGTCTACGGCGCCTTGCGCCTGGACGACCCACGGGCCTTTAAGGAGGATTGGCCCCTGGACCCCCGCAGCCCCTACAGCGCCTCCAAGGCGGCGGCCGATCACCTGGCCAGCTCCTATTGGCACACCTTCAATCTTCCGGTGGTCATAAGCCGCTGCTGCAACAACTACGGGCCCTATCAGTTCCCCGAGAAGCTGGTTCCGCTCATGATCCTGAACGCCGCTGCGGGCAAGGAGCTTCCGGTCTACGGCGACGGCCTTTACGTGCGGGACTGGATATACGTGATCGACCACTGCCTGGCGGCCGAGCTTATCCTAAAAAAGGGCGAACCGGGCCAGGTCTACAACGTGGGCTCCCCGGCCGAGCGCCCCATCGGGGGGGTGGTGCGATCTAACATCACGGTGGTGGCCCAGCGCGGGTACTTGCCGGAGTACCTGCTTTGGGGCCTGATCCGCCACGTGGCGGACCGGCCGGGGCACGACCGGCGCTACGCCATTGATTCGACCAAGCTGCGGGGCCTGGGCTTCAAGCCCACGCGCAGTTTCGCAGACGGCCTGGCCCAGACTGTGGATTGGTATCTGGACCACCCGGATTGGTGCCAAAACGTTACCTCCGGCGCTTACCAGGATTACTACCGCAGGATGTATGAAGGACGCTGAAACCATCTTGGTGCTGGGGCACACCGGCCTCTTGGGCCGGGCCGTGGTGGAGGCGTGCGGCCAAAGATGCCTAGTGGTGGAAGACGAGCGCCGCGCCTTCGACCTGGGCCGTGAGCCGGCCCCGCCGCCGGAGGGGGTTCAGGTCGATTCGGGAGAAGCCGGCGACAGCCTGGCCTGGATGGTGAAAAATCTGCCCCGCTATCCGCGGGACGCCGCCCAGGTGCATCAGGGCATTAAGCTGATGCGGGGGAGCATCCTGGAGCTTAAGCCGGCGTTGGTCATAAACTGCGCGGGCTACACGGCGGTGGACAAGGCCGAAAGTGAACCCGATCTCGCCATGGCGGTGAACGCAAAGGGAGCCGAGGCGGTGGCCCGGGCCTGCCGGGAGGCGGGGGCCGGCTTGGTGCATGTGTCCACGGATTATGTTTTTGACGGCAAGGCCCGCCGCCCCTACCGCGAGGACGACCCGGCCGTGCCGGTCAACGCCTATGGGCGCAGCAAGCTGGAAGGCGAGCGGCTGGTGTTAAAAGCCCACCCCATGGCCTGCGTGGTGCGCAGCGCCTGGCTGTTCGGGCCCGGCCGGCCTTCTTTTGTGGATAAACTTTTGGCCTTGGCCCGCCAGGGAGGGCCCCTGAAGGTAGTCACCGACCAGGTGGGCAGCCCGACCTATACCCGGGATCTGGCCCCGGTGCTGGTGGAACTGGGGCGGCGCGCGGTGCGCGGCATCATCCATGCGGTCAACCTAGGCCAAGCCTCGCGCTATGAGCTCGCCCGCCAGGCGCTTGGATTGGCGAGGATGGATCAGGAATTGGTGCAACCGGCCCTGAGCCGGGATTTCGGCCTACCCGCCGCCCGGCCCCAGTACTCGGTATTGGATGGCAGGCGCTTGGCCCGGCTGCGGGGGGGGGCCATGCCCACCTGGCTGGACGGACTGAAGCACTATCTGGCTGTAAAAGGGGCGATCACCCCATAAGAGGAAAAGCAATGAAACGTATCTTGGTCACCGGCGGCGGCGGTTTCATCGGCTCCCATTTGGTGGAGGCCCTCTTGGGGCGCGGGCACGAGGTTTTGTGCCTGGACAACTTCTTCACCGGCAGCAAGGCCAACATCCGGCATCTTTTGACCGAGAACCGCTTTGAATTGCTCCGCCACGATATCGTGGAACCGATCCTGCTGGAGGTGGACCAGATATACAACCTAGCTTGCCCGGCCAGCCCGGTGCACTATCAGTACAACCCGGTCAAGACGGTCAAGACCAACGTGCTGGGCACCCTCAACATGCTGGGCCTGGCCAAGCGGGTCAAGGCCCGCATCCTGCAGGCCTCCACCAGCGAGGTCTACGGCGATCCGAAAGTGCACCCTCAACCCGAGACCTACTGGGGGCATGTCAATCCCATCGGGCCCCGCTCCTGTTACGACGAGGGAAAGCGCCTGGCCGAGACCTTGATGATGGATTATCACCGCAACAACGGGGTGGACGTGCGCATCGTGCGCATATTCAACACCTACGGCCCACGCATGGCCTTTGACGACGGACGGGTGGTGTCCAATTTCGTGATTCAGGCCTTGAACAACCATCCCATCACGGTTTACGGCGACGGCTCCCAAACCCGTTCCTTTTGTCATGTGGACGACATGGTGGCCGGCATGATGGCCATGATGGACCAAGAGCGCCTCACCGGGCCGATCAACCTGGGAAACCCCGGCGAATTCACCATCTTGGAGCTGGCGCGCAAGGTAATCGAGCTAACCGGCTCCAAGAGCGATATCGTTTATAAGGCCCTGCCTGCTGACGACCCCCGCCAGCGCCAGCCGGACATCGCTTTGGCCAAGGAAAAGCTGGGTTGGCAGCCCAAGGTGGCCCTGGACCAGGGACTAAAGGCCACCATAGACGATTTCCGTAATCGCCTAGCAGATCAATCGGTATAAAAATGGGGCGCCATTATCCCCAAATGCCTGTGCTCAGCGTGGCCGGGGTCGTAATGGCCGGCGACCAGGTGCTGGTGGTGAAAAGAGGGCGTCCGCCCGCCCAGGGCATCTGGTCCATTCCCGGCGGCGGCGTGGAGGTGGGCGAATCGCTTCATGATGCATTAGTACGCGAAATAAAAGAGGAAACCGGATTAGATATCCAAGTGGGCCCGCTGGTGGAGGTGGTGGAGAGAATTTTGCCCGATGCCAAGGGCAGAGTGGAATATCACTACGTTATCTTGGATTATCTTTGCTTCGCTGAGTCCCTGGAGCCCCAGGCCGGCTCGGACGC
>CAZDRW010000330.1:0-4686 GCA_964507555.1 uncultured Desulfarculaceae bacterium | reverse complement strand
CTTGACAATGCGCGCCCTCATAACATCGAGAGTCATATCATCTTCATGATGGCTCATCATTTCACTCCCAGGGTTCGGTTATTACAAGTGCCAGCCTTGGGTCCCGCGCATCCCAAAAGCTTGGCGGCTGGGGGGTCGTCCTCTGCCGGGCGATTATTATACATCAGCAGGTACTCGGGGTTAAGCTCTCAATTTGGGCAATTCTCATTTGGTTAAATGCCTGACTCGCCGCGCCATTGGGATTGGCCGCCTCCCGAGCCAAAGCCCTCCGGTTTCAATCCCCCAACTACTTATATAATGAGTACTGCCCACAAGGAACTGTCAAGAACATCAAGCCATATATTCAACCAACGCCGGCGTGGTCATGCCCATTTCCCGGGCGATGGCTGCCAACGTTCCTTTGGCGATGACCTTGTGGTCCGGAACCGTCAGTCGGTGATGGGGCTCGGCCAGGTGGCGCAGTATGATGTGGCTGCCCCGCTGGTGGGAGCGCTGATAGCCCAGCGGCTCCAAAGCCCTTACCAAATCCCGTCCCGAAAGAACCGGAAGATGGGTCACGAGCAGTTTCCTCCGTCTTTGGGGAGCAACCGGTAGGCCGGCGGCACCTCCTCGCCGCAGAGTGCCAGGCATTCCAAATAGCCCAGGCGGGCTTCCTCGAGATTGGCCCGGGCCTCAGTCTCGGTCATGCCTTGACTAATACAGCCGGGCAGCTCCGGGCAACAGGCCACAAAAACGCCGTCCTCGTCCCGCTCTAATTCAATGGTGTATTTGTCCATGATTTGCCTGCTCTAACCTATTTATCTCCGGCTTGCTCATAGGTTTCTCTCAATTTTTCCATCAGTGGACCAGGCTTAAAATCCCGGGCCACCCGGGAGGCGCCGGCCCGGCCCATTTCCTGGGCCAGGCTCGGTTCTTTCTCCAGACGCCTGGCGGCCGAAGCCAGCGCCTCAGCATCCCCCGGGGGCGTTAGAAATCCGCTCCGGCCATCATCCAGCCAATCATGCACCCCGCCCACCCGGCTGGCCACCACCGGCACTCCCACGGCCAAAGCCTCCAGCCCAACGATGCCAAAAGGCTCGGCCCAAAGGCTGGGCAGCCACAAGGAGCGCGCCCCGGCCAAGAGCCGGGCCATATCTTCCCGGTCAGCCCAGCCCAGGTAACGCACTTGGCCGCCGGAATCCCGCGCCGCCTGCCTCATTTCTTTGCGCAGAGGCCCGTCGCCTGCCACCACCAGGGGCATTGCAACCCGCCGGGCCGCAGCCAAGGCGACCCGCAGCCCCTTGCGCTCCACCAGCCGGCAGGCCAGCAAATGATAACCGCCAGAGCCTTGAGGAAGCAAGGGCTGGAAACCATGCACAAAAGGCGGCACGACCTCCAACGGAGGCGGGACCAGGCCTTGCTTTTGCCAGGCGGCTTTTAGTTCATCTGCCATGTAGCGGCTCAAAACCAGCACCGCCTGCATCTTGGCAGCCGCCCGCAACCGGGCCTCGGTCAGCGCCAAAAGACGCCGGCCATAATCATCATCTTTAAAGCAGGTTAGGCACACCGGTCCTAAAGCATCACGGCAGATTGCGCCATTTGGTTTCAGCTTGCCGAGTCCAGGACAAAATAACCTATGATCCTGTATTGTTATGACAGAGGGGCCCGTTGCGGACGCCATTTCTATGAGTGAGGGGTCCATGATGTTATGCAAATGGACCAAGCTGGGATTGAGCTCGGCCAAGGCTGTTTTCAACTTGCGACGGGCCGCCTCGCTGCCGCGCTTTTTCAATCCGCCCCGGGCCAGCCCTTTTACCAGCTTCCAAGGCCCGATATTTGCCCTCTCGTGCTCCGTCAGGCTGCCATCATCCCTTCCCACTAGCAGCCTTGTGGGGACGATATCCTGCAACTGCTCCAAAACACCCAACAAATTACGGTCAGCCCCTCCCCGGGCCGAAAGCCGGTCCTGCAAATGCACTACTAAGCCATTGCCGCTCAGAGTCAAAATCGGCTCCCGACCCAAACTTTTTTTAATGCGCCTTATTTGCGCGCGCCCAATTAAAAATTATTTCCAGCCTAACTTCAAGCGGACTCTTTTAAAATCCATATTATTTGATAACGATTATCACTTATGAGTCTAATCAATCACTTACCCATTTTCTGGCGGTCAAGGTCCAGAGGTGGTAAAGTGACCTCCCCTGGGATTCGATTCATAATTAAATTATCACCCTTGAGCCAAATTAACCAACCCCTTGGGTACAATCTCTCCCAAACTACACCTAGTATTATTTTCGGCTTGACACTACCATATGTTGTGGTTAATCTGGGTATCGTGCTTGGGCGGTCAACCGGGTGAGGAGAGACCGGAAGGGCGTCTCAAGCGGATGAGGAAAGCAAAGAAGGGGTTCAACGTGAAAGAGCTGATCGAGGAGGAGGTTCAGGGGAAAAACATGGCAAATTTGCAATTGGTCGATTCTAAACGCCCTGCGCTCATGAACGACGAAACCACCGACATGGCGCTATTCGTCCGCACCAGCGCCGAGGAAATGGATTCCTGGGACCGATCCCGCATCGAGGAAGCTCTCATCCGTGAGACACAACTGGACGACGGCACCGCCAAAGCGATCGCCGCCGAAGTCGAGGAGCAGCTGGCCAGCGCCAAGATCAAGATGGTGACCGCCCCGCTCATCCGCGAACTGGTCAACGCCAAGCTAATAGAGCGCGGCCTGGAAGCCGAGCGCCTGCGCCACACCCGATTGGGCGTGCCTCTTTATGATGTGGATCAGATGATCCGCATGCCCAACAAGGAGAACGCCAACGTTCCCCACGGCCCGGAGGCCACCAACCTTACTTTAGCGGAGAATATCAAGAAAGAATACGCGCTTATCAGCGTGTTCTCTCCCGAGGTGGGCGATGCCCATATGCGCGGCGATATGCACTTGCATGACCTGGGCTTTGTGGACCGCCCCTATTGCTCTGGCCAAAGCCTCGAATACATAAAGAAGTACGGCCTCAACCTTCCCAATTCCCTGGCCCTGGCCAAGCCGGCCAAGCACCCCGAAGTGCTTTTGGCGCACATGGTCAAGTTCGCCGCCGCCCTGCAGTCCAACTTTGCCGGCGCCATCGGCTGGGACGCGGTCAACCTTTTCTTCGCCCCCTATCTGGAGGGACTCAGCGACCGCGAGGTCAAGCAGTTGGCCCAGATCCTGATCTTCGAGTTCTCCCAACAGGCCGTGGCCCGCGGAGGCCAGGCCATCTTCACCGACATCAACCTTTATTGGGAAGTGCCCAAGCACTTCGAGGACGTGCCCGCCATCGGCCCCAACGGCCAGTACACCGGCAAGACCTACGCCGAGTACGAGAAGGAAGCCCAGCGCTTCGTGTGGATGCTCTTCGAAGTCTACAAAGAGGGCGACGGCGCGGGTCGGCCCTTCTTCTTCCCCAAGCCGCTGGTGCATATCACCGAGAAGTTCTTCAAGACCGAAGGCCACATGGACTTCCTGCACCACATCTGCGACGTGGCCGCCGACAAGGGCAACACCTATTTTGTCTTTGACCGGGGCCAGACCGCCAAAATCAGCGAGTGCTGTCGGCTTTCCTTTAAGTTGGAAAAGAGCGATCTGGACGACGCCAAAACACCTTGGAAGATGCGTTACTCGGCCCTGCAAAACGTGACCATCAACTTACCGCGCATCGCCTATGAAGCGGGGGGCGACGACACCAAACTTTTCCAGATCCTGCGCCAGCGCATCGGCTTGGCCGCCCAGGCCCATCTGCAAAAACGCGATTTCATCCAGAACCTCCTGAACCACGGCGTGACCGGACCTTTGGCGCTGTTGGCCCTTAACCTGGATGGCCAGTCTTACTTGCGCATGCACCGGGTCACCTACCTGGTGGGCATGGTAGGCCTCAACGAGATGGTTCAACATCACATTGGCCAGGAGCTGCATGATTCCCAGGAAGCCATGCGCTTCGGCCTCAAGGTGATCGCCCAGATGAATCTTCTGTGCGAGTATTACGCCAACAAGCACAATATGCGCTTCGTGCTGGAGCAGACCCCGGCCGAAAGCACCGCCTACCGCTTCGCCAAGCTTGATCTCAAGTACTTCGTCAACCAGGCCCGCCACGTGGTAAAGGGCGACATCTTCACCAACGAGGTCTATTACACCAACTCCACCCTGTTCAATGTAGGCGCGGGCGTGAACCCCATCGAGCGGGTCAAGCTGGAGGGTCGCTTCCATCCCCTGATCGAAGCCGGCGCCATCACCCACGTATGGCTGGGCGAGCAGCACCCCTCCAAGGAGTCCCTGGCCAACTTCGTGATCAAGATCTTCCGGGATACCAAGAACGACCAGGTGGCCTTCAGCCCGGAGTTCACCTGCTGCAAGAACTGCCACACCAACCACCGCGGCCTCAAGGAAACCTGCCCCGCCTGCGGGAGCGACGATTTGGATCACATCACCCGCATCACCGGCTACTTCACCCGGGTTTCCTCCTGGAACAAGGGCAAGCTGGGCGAGCTGAAGGATCGTTACCGCAACAACGGTTTCTTCGCGGCCACTCCCATGCGGGAGGCCGTGTAGGAGGGTAATAATCGTTAGATTAGTCGGATACTGGATTAATGCCTACAAACCATCGCCCTTCCATGGGTCGAGGGTTTTGGGGAGAAAAGGGACTGGTTGAAGTTTTTTGGGAAGGGGCGCGGGG
>CAZDRW010000329.1:0-4697 GCA_964507555.1 uncultured Desulfarculaceae bacterium | reverse complement strand
ACAAATGCCCCGTCCAAGATATAGAAAATCGCGGGCGTTCATGAATTTCTCAGCCACCGCGCGCACCTGGGGTTCGCTCTCCAAAGCTTGCTGAACCAAACCGGGAAGCGTTATTAGCTCTTCCACCAGAGTCATACCCTGTTTCTCGTTTATGGCCCCGCGAACGCGTCCCAGGTGAATCGCCAGTAAATGCAAAGCGATAAGCTGCGTGGTGAACGCCTTGGTTGAAGCCACCCCGATTTCTGGTCCGGCATGGGTGTATAGTACGCCCTTGCATTCCCGGGTTAGGCTTGAGCCAACCACGTTGCATATGGCTAGCGCTTTGGCGCCCTTGGCAGTGGCCTCCTTGACCGCGGCCAAGGTGTCGGCGGTCTCGCCAGACTGACTTATAGCCACCACGAGATCCTCGGGCCCTACCAGCGGATCGCGGTAGCGGAATTCAGAGCCCAGATCCACCTCCGCCGGCATTCTGGCCAAACCCTCGATCAGAAATTTGCCTACCAAGGCAGCTTGGAAGGAGGTGCCGCAAGCCAGGAGCACAATACGGTGAAAGCCTTTGAGTTCCTCGGGCGTTAACTTGATATCCGGCAAAAAGACATCTGGTGAACCCAGTTTGGCGCGTCCGGTAAGCGTATCAACCAGGGCGCGAGGCTGTTCGAATATTTCCTTTTGCATGAAATGAGTAAAGCCCGCTTTTTCAGCCATGGCCGGCGACCAGCTTATAGTGTCCACCGATCGCTCGAGTTCCGTTCCTGCCAAGTCTGTAATAATGTGCCGGCCATCTTTGATCACCACCATATCGCCGTCACTCAAGAACACTACCCGGTTGGTATGGGCCAGGAAAGCCGGCACGTCGGAAGCCAAGAAGTATTCGCCCTCCTCGCCCAAACCCAAGATCAGGGGTGAATCCCTGCGTGCACCCACCAAAAGGCCCGGCCGTCTGCGGTCCAGCACCACCAAGGCGAAGGAGCCGCGGATGCGGCTTAATGCCTTGCGCAAAGCATCCGGCAGTTCAAGGCCTTCTTTGATATAGGCTTCGACCAAGTGCGCCACGCACTCGGTGTCGGTCTCGGATTTGAAAGTATGGCCCGCGGCAGTCAACTCATCGCGCAGTTCCAGGTAGTTTTCTATGATGCCGTTGTGCACCAAGGCCACGTCGCCGGCCAAATGGGGATGCGCGTTGGTTTCGTTGGGCCTGCCATGGGTTGCCCAGCGGGTATGGCCCATGCCCAGACGCCCCGACAGCGGATCTTCATTCAGCTTGGCGCGCAGTTTTGCCAGCTTGCCCTCTGCCCTGCGCACCTGGAATCCGCCCTCTTTCACCAGGGCCAAGCCGGCCGAATCATAGCCGCGGTATTCCAAGCGGGCGAGACCATCCATTATGACCTCTACCGCATCCTTGGGCCCTGTATAACCGATAATTCCGCACATGATAGATCAACCCTTTGCTTGGGTTCAGGGGGTGTTACTTTTGGCGCTTACTTATGTGACCCCTATCGGCCCGCTGTTTGGCTTTTGCCTTGCTTTGGCTGGATATTTTACCGCAAACATACGGCAAATCTCACCCCTAGCTATTATTTTGATGAGATAATTACGAGAATGTTCGGGCGCTATATTTAAGACGGCCAAATTATTTATTCGGGAACAATATAAGACAGGGCTTACGAATTCATGCTGAAAATTATGTAGTCATTGGAATGAATCTTGGTGGTTATAGCTAATGCCGGGTTACTACTCAGCCCTGCACCGCCTCTTCTTGCATCATCAAGTTTTTTTAAGCTCGTGCTCCAAGGAGATCAAGTCCTCCTTGGAGTTGACCCCTGCCACCTCTAAAGGATCAGGGCAGATTGCATAGCCCACCTTAAGCCCCGCGCTGTACATCAATTCCACCAGATCAGTGAGATAGTATTCCTTCTGATCGTTATCTGTAGCCAACCTTGGTAAATATTTTAGCAACGCCTTGGCTTGGCCTGCATATATGCCGGCGTTAACCAAGGTGATGGCACGCTCTAAAAGGCTTGCATCGCGGTATTCCACGATTCGGGCTAATTGACCCTTTTCATCCAGCACCAACCGGCCATAAGTGCCTGGATCGGCCAAGTCCATGCCCAAAACCGTTAGAGCCTCTTTTTGGTTCTGGTGCCGCGCTAAAAGCCTTTCACAGGTTGCGGGTTTTAAGCCTGGCACATCGCCACAAAGAATCAGCACGCTGCCTTGCCAATCATCTAGTTCCGGTGCGGCGGCCATAACCGCATGCCCAGTACCCAACTGCGGCTCCTGGATTACATAGCGTACTTCAGGATAGTTGGTAAACGCTTCCTTGACTCGCTGGGCCTGATGGCCCACCACCACAATGGTGCGCTGCGAACCGAGTTGCTTGGCCAGTTCTAGAGAAAAACTTAGCAAAGGACGGCCAGCTAAAGTGTGTAGCACTTTAGGCAAGTCCGACTTCATGCGGGTGCCCTTTCCCGCCGCTAAAACCACCACTGCCAACGCAGATATACCAGGCTTGTTTTCCATGGAGGAATATTAATTGTTTTGCTGGCTTGCCGCAAGGGGCCTGTACTTGTGTGTAAAAATTAGTCCACTAATTATAATTGGTGCCACACTTTTCCGCATAGATCGATATTGATACAAAAGTGTATTGATATTAGATTTTATTGTTATTTCATGCACAAAGCCGATTTTTTTGCCTGGCTACAAGCCGCTATTGCCCAGTAAAAAATACCTTTTGGGCAGCACCTGAATCGTCACTTTTTCATAACCGTCTATACATACTGCCTTTATTCATGCTGGCATGCTGGTTGCTTTATCAAGTAGTTAGGAGTGGGCCGCACCGGCCCGGGGCGATACGGGCGCGGCCCCGGATGCTAGGCAAGGAGGTGGTCCATGAGCAGAGAAAGATGTGAAATCGGCCCGAGGCATGTTAATGGGTTTGATCTGGAAACCCCTAACAAGGGAGCTGGCCCCCAGGCCAGGCACAGTTTCCTGGAAACCCTAGACCCCCAAAGCACCTGACGACTTTGTGGAATCGACCACTTTCCCCACTGGTTGGCCAGTTCGGCCAATTGGCAGCTTCTGATAGAATACTTAGCTAAAAACTATCCCGAGGATATGCCGGTCCGCCAAGCGCTCTGCCTGGCCATCAAAGAGCGGCGCCCTGATCCTCATAGCGAAGATGCCGCCTGGTGGAAAGCCATGGAGCATGTGTTGCCCGATTTGGAACGATTTGCCTTCCTCTATTGCTACGGTCTTATCAAGCCCCAGAGCGAGGCCATGTGGGAGGACGGCATTCGTTCCATCAGCGATGGCGATGCCCCGGCGGTTATGATGATGTAAATCAGCAATCAACTGGTTTTCAAAACACAACGGCGCTCCCCCACAAAGGAGGAGCGCCATTGTTTTGTTATGCTAATAAGGCTCGTTCGTAATTGGCTAGTGCCCCGCCGGCGCTCCGCCTACGTTGCGCTCGACCACGCGCATGCGCAGCATGGCGCGCTTCAGAGCCGCCTCGGCCCGGGCATAGTCCATGGCTTCTTGCTGAGCTTGTGCCAAGCGCTGCTCAGCACGCTCGCGGGCCCGCGTGGCGCGATCGATATCGATCTCCCGGGCTAACTCCGCCGCCTCTGCCAAAATGGTTACCTTTTTGCCGGTAACCTCAGCGAAACCGCCGGTCACTGCGGCGAATTCAGTTTGGTTACCATCGCGGAAACGCAGTTCGCCAACGGCAAGAGAGGAAAGGAAGGGTACGTGGCCGTAGAGTACGCCGAATTCGCCGTCCACGCCGGTGGCCACCACCACATCCACCTCTTTGCTCAATAGGAGCTTGTCAGGTGTTACGACTTCCAAGAGGATCTTATTGGCCATGCCTTTTTCTCGCCTTTATGATGGCACCCCGATACTGGTCTTTTCAGCAACTCGGGGGCCTTTAAACTTCGCCGAGGCTACCGGCCGGCAGCCTCGGCGTCTTTGGCATTATTCCACCGCGGCCAGCCGCTCGGCCCTCTCGCGCACCTCGTCGATGCCGCCCACCATGTAGAAGGCCTGCTCAGGCAGATCGTCGCACTTGCCGTCCAGAATCTCCTGGAAGCCCTTGATGGTGTCTTCGATCTTGACGTACTTGCCCGGAGTGCCGGTGAAGGTCTCGGCCACGTGGAAGGGCTGGGAGAGGAAGCGCTGAATGCGGCGCGCGCGCCCCACGGTGAGCTTGTCCTCTTCCGAAAGCTCGTCCATGCCGAGGATGGCGATAATGTCCTGTAGGTCCTTGTATTTCTGCAGAGTCATCTGCACCCGGCGGGAGGTGTTGTAGTGATCCTCGCCCAGATAGTTGGGGTCCAGGATGCGGCTGGTGGAGTCCAAGGGGTCCACCGCTGGGTAGATGCCCAATTCGGCGATCTGGCGGCTGAGCACCACGGTGCCGTCCAAGTGGGCAAAGGTGGTTGCCGGCGCCGGGTCGGTCAAGTCGTCAGCAGGCACGTACACGCACTGCACCGAGGTAATGGAGCCCTTGGTGGTGGAGGTGATGCGCTCCTGCAACTCGCCCAAGTCGGTTCCCAGGGTGGGCTGATAACCCACCGCCGAAGGCATGCGGCCTAAGAGCGCCGAAACTTCGGAACCCGCCTGGGTGAAGCGGAAGATGTTATCGATGAACAGCAGCACGTCCTGGCCCTGCTCGTCGCGGTAGTACTCGGCCGCGG
>CAZDRW010000328.1:0-4708 GCA_964507555.1 uncultured Desulfarculaceae bacterium | reverse complement strand
ATCCAAAAGAGCCGACTTGGTTTGGTCCAGGACTTTAGTGGAAAACGGTTGGCCGCGGACAAAGGTTTTCACTTTTAGGATGTAGTTCCGGGCGATATTCCGGTTACCCTCCACCCTCACCGGCCCGAAAAGCACCCGTGGCCCCAACTCGGCCCGCAATACCACCACCGCGCTTTTCTTCTGCGGATATACCAGTACTTGCCCCGCCACCTTGTTCAGGGGGTGCGCTTCGTCGGCCAATCTGCTGCCCAAGACGCGCTTGGCTTCTTGATACTTGGCAAGTTGAAACTGCTCTCCTGCTTTTATGGGCAGCTTGCGTTGCAACTGGGGCTTCCAGGACGCCTCCAGCTCTTGAGGAATGATGCTAAGCTCCACCTTCTCGACTTTGACCGGATCGCCTTCTTGGGCCACAAAGCGCACCTTGACCATGCGCTCGGATGGATTCTTTTCCACCTCGGCTTTCAACTGAGCCTGGAAATAGCCGTGCTCCTGGTAAAGCTGAAGCAAACGTTTACGGTCGCGGGTCACTTTGGCGGGATCGAATTCCGGAAACTTCCGCATTTGCAATAGGCCTGGCGGTTTGAGTTCCATGACCTCCGCGGCTTGCGATGGGGATATATTTTTAAACCCTTTAAAAGTAACATCTTCTAAACGCCAAGGCTGGGTTTGGGGAGCTTTGCGGGCGTCTGGGTTGAACAAGGGATCGGGAGTGAATTCATCGGAATATTGCGCCCACGCCTGGTGGCTAACCAGGACTATGAACGCCACAAGAGCCGTGGCGGCAATTTTCCGATATTTTACCCACATAGCCCTCAATGATAGAGCATTGCCCGCATGGCAACAAGAGACCGCTAAGCTCAATATATTTTGCCGGGAGGTCTCTTTTGGTTTCCCAGCTGAATTGCAGGTAGAATACTGCTCAACGAGGGATGCCATGGGCCAACAGACAGAGGACATAACCGCAGCCTTTCTGAACCCGGAGTTGTACCCCCATGCCGTGGAGTCGCTGGAGCATATCCAGACCCACATAAGTCATATTTTCCTCACAGGATCTCATGCCTACAAACTCAAAAAACCGGTCAACTTAGGATTCCTGGACTTCAGCACCCTGGAAAGCAGGGTGTATTTCTGCCAAGAGGAACTCCGCCTCAACCGCCGCCTGGCCCCGGAGCTTTATCTGCAAGTCCTCGGCTTGGTCAGCGAGAACGGCCGATACCGCCTCAGGCCTTTGCCAGAAGCCGGCGCTGGCATTTTAGAGCCGGTGCTGCAGATGAAGCAGATGGACCGCTCGCGCCAAATGGACCTCCTCCTGGCCGAGGGGCAGGTTTCCGCGCGCCAGGTGAGGGCTTTGGCCCGCTTGCTGGCGGGTTTCTATGCCAAAGCCGAGCGCAGCCGCGATGTGGCCCACTTCGGACGCCCGGCCCAGATTCGCTTCAACCTGGAGGAGAACTTCAACCAGACCTCAGGCTATCAGGGCATCACCGTGGCGTCAGGCCGCTGGCAAGCCATCCGGGACTTTGGCCTTGGCTTCCTGGATCAGCACCAGGAGCTTCTGGCGGCCAGAGTCAGAGAAGGCTTTATCGTAGACGGTCACGGCGATCTGCATTCGGGCAATATCAATCTGCCCAGTGAGAGCCCGCCCCTGGTGTTTGATTGCATAGAGTTCAACCGGCGTTTCCGTTATCAAGATATCGCCTGCGACCTGGCCTTCCTGGCCATGGACCTGGATTATTATGGGCGTGACGACCTTTCCGGAACGCTGGCGGATGAATATGTCTCCGTCAGTGGGGACCAGGGGCTGCGGAATTTGATAAATTTCTATAAATGCTACCGGGCGGTGGTGCGGGCCAAGGTGTACGGCTTTGAATTGGACGATCCCGCCGTGCCGCCGGAACAGAAATTTACCGACCTGGACAAGGCGCGGGAATACTTCCGCCTGGCCGCCCGCTATGCCGGTTTGGCAGGCAGGCCCGAGCCGCCGTATTTCATGCTCTGCCTCATGGGACTGATGGGAACCGGCAAAAGCTATCTGGCCCGCAAGCTCGGCCAGCGCTTGGGCTGGTTGCACCTCAACTCCGATGTGGTGCGCAAGCAGGCCTCCGGCCTGCGGACCGATGCAAGATCTTATGATGACTGGGGGCAGGGGCTATATGGCCCCACAGCCACCCAAGCCGTCTACGACGCCTTGTACAAGACGGCTGAGGGCCGCCTGGCAATAGGTGATAATATAATCTTAGATGCTTCGTTTCGCAGCGACCAAGAGCGGCAGCGCTTCTCTGAGCTGGCCCAAAGCCAAGGCGCCCGCATGCTTTTCGTGGAGGTCGGGGCCAGCCGCGAGGTTGTGGCCAAGCGCCTGCTTAAGCGTCAGGCCGCAAGCGGCTCCATAAGCGACGGCCGCTTGGAACTATATGACCAGCAGGCCACGGCCTGGGAAAGCCTTTCGCCTGCAATCGAACGTCAAACAATCCGGGTTGACGGCGGGGCGCCGGAAAGCGTGAAGGTGGAGACCGTGCTGCGTCGCCTGCGGGAGCTTGGCCATGCTCAATGAGTCGATCACCGCCTGCAAAATGGTCAACCTGTATGGTCTGCAACGGCAGTTGGCCGAAAGGCTTCAGGAATTGGGAGTGGAACCTGAGCTGGGGCAAAACGTGCAGGCCGCGGCGGCCAAGGCCTTCAGCGCCATATGCCTGACCCGCCAAGACTCCATGCAGGTGCGGGCCGCCCTGGAAACAACCAGAGGTGAGTTGTGCCTTCGTTTTATTTTCGATGGCGAAGAAGAGCCCGCCGGCTTGGCTCCTGCCTTGTTTTGTCCTCCAGCCTTGCGGGTGGCTTTCCGGCACGCTCAGGGGTGGGGAGTATGGACCGCCTTTTGGGAGGGATAGCATGAGCATCACCGAGCGTGAGCAGCTGACGGCGCGGCTGCGGGTGGCCCGGGGAGATGAACCGGCCGAGCTTGTGCTCACCGGCGGCAAGGTGGTGGATGTCTTCAACGGCAGGGTGCAGGAGGTGGATGTGGCCCTGCATGACGGCGTTGTGGCCGGGCTGGGCGACTACCAAGGCAGGCACCGCGTCGATCTGAAAGGCGCCTACCTGACGCCGGGCTTCATCGAAGGCCATTTGCACATCGAGTCCACCATGCTCTGCCCGGCCCAGTTGTCTTTGGCCGTGGCGCCCCATGGCACCTCGCTCATCGTGGCCGATCCCCATGAGATCGCCAATGTGATGGGGCTGCAGGGCATCCGGGCCATGCTGAAGAATTCCCAGGGCCTGCCGGTGACTTTTTATTTCAACGCCCCCTCCTGCGTTCCCGCCACGCACCTGGAAACCTCGGGCGCGGTTTTAGGGCCCGAGGAATTGGAACAAACCCTTAGTTGGAAACGGATATTGGGCCTAGCCGAAGTGATGAACTTCCCGGGCGCGGTGGCCGGCGATCCCGAGGTCCTGGATAAGATCATTGCCTTCAAGGGCCGGCCCATCGACGGCCACGCCCCCCTGTTATCAGGTAAAGGCCTGGACGCCTATCTGCTGGCCGGTCCCAACAGCGACCACGAATGCACTGAATTGGCAGAGGCGGCGGAAAAGCTGGCCAAGGGCATGTGGGTGATGATCCGGCAGGGCACCGCGGCCCATAACCTGGCTGACCTGTTGCCCTTGGTAACGCCCTTTAGCGAGCGCCGCTGCCTTTTGGTCAGCGACGATAGGCATCCCGACGACCTGGCCCGCGAGGGACATCTCGACGCCATCCTGAAAATGGCGGTGGCTTTAGGGTTGGATCCCATGCTGGCGCTGCGCCTGGTCACGCTTAATCCCGCCCGTCGTTTCATGCTCAAACGCCGCGGGGCGGTGGCGCCGGGCTGGGTGGCCGACCTGGTGGTGCTGGAGGACCTCAAGGACTTCCAGGTGCGCCAGGTTTATCAGGCCGGGCGCCTGGTGGCCGAAGCAGGCCAGGTCTTGGACCCGGCGGCGCCGCCTTTTGCAGGCGCGGCCTTAGGCACCATGAAAACGCCCCCGCTTAACGAGGAATCATTTCTCGCGGAGATCAAGGGAGCCAAGGTCCGCATCATCGAACTGGTGCCGGGCCAAGTGCTCACCGGGCAGGCCATCGAAGCCACCCCCGGCGACGGCATCTATCTCCGCGCCGATGCCGAGCGTGACCTGGCCAGGCTCTCGGTCATCGAACGTCATGGCAAAAACGGCAATATCGGCCATGGCCTATTGCGGGGGCTGGGACTAAAAGAAGGCGCGCTGGCTTCCAGCGTGGCCCATGACAGCCACAATCTGGTAGTGGCGGGCATGGACGAAGAATCAATGCTCAGCGCCGCCCGCAGGGTGGTGGAAATGGGCGGGGGGCTGTGCGTGGCCCGGGGCGCTGAAATCCTGGCCGAGCTCCCGCTGCCCTTGGCCGGCCTCATGAGCGGCCAGCCCTTGGATCAGGTGGTGAGCGCTGTGGACGAATTGACCCGGGCCACGGCTCACATCTGCTCGCATCCGGAGCCTTTCATGGCGCTCAGCTTTGTCTGCCTCCCAGTGATTCCCAAGCTTAAGCTAACCGACCTTGGCCTGGTTGACGTCGACAGCTTTCAACTGGTGGATTTGTTCCTGGATTAAGATGTGGAATGCCTGTTCTGCAATCTTGATATAAGGCCCGAAGAGTTGTTGCGGGGCTTGCGTTGCCAAGATGAAAAAGGCCGACGCGAAGGAGCGCTTC
>CAZDRW010000327.1:0-4714 GCA_964507555.1 uncultured Desulfarculaceae bacterium | reverse complement strand
CGGGCGCAAGAAATCTCCCAGGGAGGATTGGCGGGGGGGCTGCATCTGCGCAAGGGGGATGAGCTGCAAAGCACGGCCCAGGCCATGAACCAGATGAGCCAAGAGCTGAACCAGCGGCTCATGGAGATCGGCGCCCAGGTGGAAGCGTTAGCCGCGCTTGCGGAAAAGCCCCAGCAAGAGGAAGCGCTGCGCCAAGGCCTGCATGACTTGGCCGGCGAAATTAGGCAGAGCTTCGTATTGGGGAATTAGTTGGGCCGCTCAGCCAAGCCTGGCGCCGACCCGATCATTCAACGCTTTAACCGGTGACCAGAAAGCCTTGCTGGGCCAGTTGCGCTTGAGCCCGGGTCAAGTCGCCGGCGCGCTGATATTCCACCGTGTGCAGGTGCAATCCCTTGGTGAGGCTGGAAAGCAGGGAAGTCCGGCCTTTTTTCACCCGCGCCATGAAACGATCCACGTCAGCCAGGCTGCGTAGCATTAGGTTGCCCCGCAGCTCGCCGTAAAGCGGATGTTCCACAATTACATCCACCACCGTGAGCCCGTGTTCGACCAGAAGCGATAACTCCTCGACGGTCTGGGGCGGCGTGTGCCGCACCGCCAGAACCGTGCGCCGGGAGGCTGGGAGGGGGGCGGCCTGCAGGAGATAACCTTGGGGAGTGGCCAGGATGGGATTGCCCTCGGCCCTCAGAAGGGCGATGTCCTGCACGATGATCTGGCGGCTCACGCCCAGGCGGCGCGCCAGCTCCGAGCCGGTGATGGTCCCAGTCCCGTTGCGGCGGCTCAGCATATCCAAGATGTTTTGCCTGCGGTCCATGGCCTAACGCCTCAAGTTAAAAGCAGCATGCGCTCCAGGGCCAGCCTGGCGCCGGCAGCCACCTCGGCCGGCACCTTGACCAAGCCCCTGCCTTTGGGCAGGCCCTCCAGGCAGGCTAAAAGCATGGCCAGATTGGTGCGGGCCATATCCGGGCAAGCAGTTAGGCCGGGTGACAGGGGGATGATTTTTTTATCCCGGTGCCTTAAGGCCAAACGCCGGACCAGGTTGATCTCGGTGCCCACCGCCACGGTGGAGCCGGCCGGGGCCGCGGCCACCGCGCGGATAATCTGCTCGGTGGAGCCGCTCAAATCAGCCGCTGCCACCACTTCCCTGGGGCATTCCGGATGCACGGCAATGTAAACGCCGGGATGCCCGCTGCGGACCTTTGCGATGTGCGCCAGGTTGAATCCAGCGTGAACCGGGCAATGCCCGTCCCATAAGATTACCCTGCTGCGGGGGCCCGCGCCAAGCAGTTTGCCCAGCTTTCGGTCCCAGAGGCATATTTCTTCCGGCGCCAGGCCGAGCGCCGCGGCGGTGTTGCGGCCCAGGTGCTGGTCGGGCAGGAAAAGCACGCGCCTGTCTTGATCCAAGGCCCAGGCCAGTATTTTCTGGGCGTTGGCCGAGGTGCAGACCGCTCCGCCCTGGCGGCCGCAGAAAGCCTTGACCTCGGCCGATGAATTGACATAGGTGATGGGCAGCAAACCGCCGCCGCCCTTGCCTGCCCAGCGTGCGTTGATTTCGCGCCAGCAGGCCGCCAGCTCAAGCGGCGCAACCATGTCGGCCATGGGGCAGCCGGCCTCGGGGTCGGGCAGATGCACGCTTTGCGACGGAGCCGCCAGGATCTGGGCGGTCTCGGCCATGAAGGCGACTCCGCAGAACACCAGGTAGCGGCTATCAATCAAGCGCGAGGCCTGCTGGGCCAGCTTAAGGGAGTCGCCGGTTAAATCGGCCTGACCGATCACCGCGTCGCTTTGATAATGATGGCCCAAGATAAGCAGATCCTCGCCCAGGCGCACCCGTAAGCTGGCGATGCGGCCTTCAAGCTCCACTTCTATCAAGCTCCGCTGGTCTTGCCAGGCGAGGGCTGGCTTGCCGGTCATGGTGCCTCCAAGTTCGTGTCCAATGGCGTCATCCGCATGCTCAGATCCAAGGGCGGCGCGGAATGGGTAAGCCAGCCCAGGGAGACGAAGTCCACCCCGGCCTCGGCCAGGGCGGGCAGGTCTTGCGGCTTAAGGTTGCCCGAAGCCTCCAGCAGGCAACGCCCCGCCACCAGGGACACCGCCCGCCTGATCTGAGCCAGAGGCATGTTATCCAGCATGATCACATCGGCGCTGGCGGCCAGGGCCTCCTCAACCTGCGCCAAGGTCTCGGCCTCCACCTCGATCTTCATGAGCGGCCCCACGCTTTGCCGCGCCAAGGCCACGGCCCTGGCCGGACCACCGCACAGGCAGAGGTGGTTGTCCTTTATCAGCACCGCATCGTCCAAGCCAAAGCGGTGGTTCACGCCGCCGCCGGCGCGCACCGCCTCTTTTTCCAGGGCCCGCAGCCCGGGCGTGGTCTTGCGCGTGTCCAGCACCCGAAGCCCGCTGCCGGCCGCCGCCTCAACCGCCAAAGACGTGGCCGTGGCGATGCCCGAAAGCCGCTGCAGGAGATTTAGCGCCACCCGCTCGCCGCCCAAGAGCGCTCGGGCCTTGCCCTTTAGCAAGGCCAGGCTCTGGCCGGGAGCCAGGTAGCCGCCGTCATCCACCAGAAATTGATACTCTGTGTCCGGGTCCAGCAAGCGGAAGACCTGGGCCGCCGCCCGGGAGCCTGCCAATACGCCCCTTGATCGGCTGACGATGCGGGCCTCGGCGATTAGTCCCTCGGGCAGCAAGGCCTCGCTGGTGACATCGCCCCTTCCCAGGTCCTCCTGCAGGGCGCGGCGCAGGGTGTCCTCCAACCATAACGGGTTCAAGCCGAGGCCCCTTTGGCCAGGCGTTCCGCGTTTATGGGCGGCGCGGAGGGGGGCGGGTAATCATCGCGATAGTGGCTGCCGCGGCTTTCCCGCCGGGCCAGGGCGGCCCGGGCCGCCAGGCGGGCCACGGTGGTCATGTCCATGAGATCCAGAGCGCCGGCAGGGGCCTCGCCCTCGATTTGATCGATTAGATCCAAGGCCCTGATCAAGCCGTCGGCCCGGCGCACCAAACCCACCTGGCTCCACATGACCCGGCGCAGTTTGAGGGTGAGGGCTTGGGCTCTGCCCACGTCGTGCGGCCGGGGCAGGCAATGCTCCAAACCGCGCGAGCCGGCAAGCATTTCCTCGGCCTCCCCGGTTCCTATTTGTTTGCGGGACTCCAATCCGGGCGGCAAGGCGGGGCAGTCGTCCAGGGCGTCGGCCACCCTGCGGCCAAAGACCAGGCCTTCCAAAAGCGAATTACTGGCCAGGCGGTTGGCCCCGTGCACCCCGGTGCAGGCGGTTTCGCCGCAGACAAAAAGACCCGGCAGGCTGCTGGCGCCTTTGAGATCGCTTTTGACCCCGCCCATGAGGAAATGGGCCGCCGGGGTGACCGGCAGGGGTTGGCGGCCCGGGTCCAGGCCCCGTTTTTGACAAGCCGCGAAAATGGAAGGAAAGCGCTTGGCGAAACCCTGACCCATGGCGCTGGCGTCAAGGAATACTTTTCGGCCTGCTTGCTCCTGCTCGAAAATGGCCCGCGCCACCACGTCGCGGGGCGCCAGCTCAGCCAGGGGATGGCGGCCGGCCATGAAGCGGTGGCCGCCTTGATCAATGAGGACCGCGCCCTGGCCGCGCACTGCTTCGGAGATCAAGGGAAGCGGGTCCTCGCCGCAATCCAGGGCGGTGGGATGAAACTGCACGTATTCCAGGTCCACGATTTGCGCGCCGGCGCGGTGGGCCATGGCCAGGCCCGCGCCATTACACCAGCGGCTGCCGGTGGTGCGGCTATAGATTTGACCTATGCCGCCGGTGGCCAGCACCACGGCGCGGGCCAGATGCAGGGCGGGCCGGTTCTCGGGCTGCCAGGCCAATACGCCCCGGCATCTGCCCTCGTGCATCACAAGTTCCAGGGCCCGGACGCACTCTTTGAGGCGGATTCTTTTCTCCCGGGCCAGGGCGGCCAAAAGGGTGCGGGCCATGGCCAGGCCGGTGGCGTCGCCCTGGGCGGGAATGACTCTGGCCAGAGAGTGGGCGCCTTCCCGGGTTACCGCCAAGCCGCCTCCTGGGCCATGGTCAAAGGGCATGCCCAGGGCCAGGAGCTCCCGCACGCGCTCCACGCCCTCGCGCACCAGCACCTCTACCGCTTGGGCGTCGCAGGCCCCCGCACCGGCGGCCAGGGTGTCGCGCAGATGCATGAGCGGCGAATCGCCGGGTTGCAGCGCGGCGGCGATGCCGCCTTGGGCCAGGGCGGTATTGGAGACCAGGCAGCCGTCGCGGGTGAGTAAAGACACGGTGCCATGGGCGCAGGCCTTGAGCGCGCAGAAAAGGCCGGCCACGCCCGAGCCGATGATCAGGTAATCGCTGTGAAAGATCCTCACGTCCACTCCCCAAATTGTGCCGGCTTGGCGAGCAGTCTATGAGGTTACAGGTGTCTTGTCAACAGAGTTGTCATATGCAAAGAGGGCTTGGCAGGATAACATTCTGATCTGTTTGGATAAAATAATATGGCTCCGCCGATGGGCAAAACCGGTCCAATCCTGTCAACGCTTGTTGGCCGATCAGATATGCGGGCAAGAGATTATTTTGAAGCCATAGCTTTGGCAAGGCTGCGGTGCGGAATGGTTGGCAATCTATCGAAACAATATAATCAAGTTGTTTTGAAAACGTTCACCAATTCCGCATCCAAACCGTCACCGGCCAGGCGGTCCAGAATGGCCAGGGCCTCCGGGCGGGACTTGCCTTTTGGTAGG
>CAZDRW010000326.1:0-4721 GCA_964507555.1 uncultured Desulfarculaceae bacterium | reverse complement strand
TTTTCCTTTACAAGACTCACCACTTCCTCAGCGGTGGCCACCACTACTTTGCCCGCCTTGATCTTGGCGTTTATCTGCTCAATGGTTCGCAGCACTTAAGGGCCCCTTTCGCTCGTTAGACAGCGGCGCTAAACGCCTCTGGCTTGCAGATACGGTCTTTTTCCTTTTGCCGGATAACCATTTCGGCCAGACTCATGTTGGAAAGGAAATCGACCAGCATGGCGCCCATCTCGCCCCACACCAGGTGTACGGTGCAGCCGCCCACGCGGTCGCAGAACTGGGGGTCCTGTACGCACTCAACCGGGGCCAAGGGACCTTCCAGGCTGCGCACTATGTCATATAGGGAAATATGCTCGGGGTCGCGGGCCAGCATGTATCCGCCGCGCGCTCCACGCACGCTTTTGACCAAGCCGGCGCCCTTAAGGGGGATGAGCAGTTGCTCAAGATACTTGGCGGAAATTTCTTGGCGGCTGGCCAGGTCCCTAAGGGGCACAGGGCCTTTGCCAGAGTTAAGGGCCAGTTCCAGCATGGCCCGCACACCATAACGTCCTCTTGTTGAAAGTTTCATTTACCTACCATCCGTATTTTTTAATGATTGTGTTATCCAAGCCGAACCGACCACTCGCGCCCCCCGGTTAAACACGGCCAGTTGGCCCGGAGCCACCGCCTTTTGGGGCTCATCGAACTCAACCACAATATCCGCCTGCTCCTCATTAAGGCCAAGGGGAAGGCTTGAGGAAACTATCCGGCAACCCACCCCAGGATGGGTATAACGCAGCCGCACCTTGAGGTCCGTCTGCGCTCCGGGGTATTGCTGCCAGGTGGCCCCGGTCGCCTTGAGCCCGCTGGCTTTAAGGCTCTCCTCCGGTCCCACCACCACCTCGGCCTCAGGGCCGTTTATGGCCAAAACATATTGGGGAGCGCCCAAGGCCACTCCCAAACCGCGGCGCTGGCCTATGGTGAAGCGGTGCAGGCCCCGGTGCTCTGCCAAGGTCCGGCCCTCTTGGTCAACCACCCGACCCGGCCTTACCTCCCCGGCATTGGTCATCAACTCGTCCCAGCCGCCGGCAGGCAGAAAACAGGCATCCTGGCTTTCCGGCTTTATAGCTGCGCTCAAGCCCGCCTCGGCCGCCCTTGCCCGCACCTGGGACTTGGTCAAGCCGCCCAGGGGGAAACATAGTTTTGCGAGCTCGGCCGCGCTTAGACGCGCCAGGAAATAGGCCTGACTCTTGGCGCGGTCAACACCCTCTTCCAAAGCCACCCCGCCGTTAAAGGGCGCGAGCCTGGCATAGTGCCCGGTGGCTAAAAGGTCACACCCGGCTTCCCTGGCCGCACGCCACAATAAGGGGAATTTCACCATGGCGTTGCAGCGGGCGCAGGGATTGGGGGTCAGCCCCTTGGCGTATGCCTCAATGGCCGGCCGCACCACCAAGCTGTTGAACTCGGCCGCGGCCTCCACCACCAGATGGGGTATCCCCAGCTCGCTGGCCACGCGCGCCCCGGCCTGCCAAGCCAAATCCGGCCCTTGACCCAGCTTAAGGCTCAAACCCACCACTTGGCGGCCTTGTTCCTTAAGAATCAAGGCGCTTAGGGAGGAATCAACCCCCCCGCTCAAGGCGACCGCCACTTTAAGTTTATCTCTCCCCACTATAATTCCTAAAGCATATCAAGTACGTAGTTAATAGGGAGAATAAAAATATAGCGGCAGAGCTGGTTCCTGTCAACCACAATGCCGACTAATTACTGTTATTTTATATATATAATATAAAAAGCTACAATATATAATAAGTTACCTACTCTTACACCCTGCAGGCGCCACAATCGCTTGGCCTTTGGCCTAAGATAACAAGCTGATTATATCATTAGCGATTACGCAGTTCGAACCGCCAAGGCTCAGAATTCTCGGACCATATCGGCAAAAATGTGGGCGCTCGTGGCCAAGGCCGCATTGACCAGACCGGTGGTAAATGATAACTTGCCTTGAACTCTGATATTTCCAGGCTGCAACCCACCCAGGGGAAAACATATAACATGTGGCTTCGCCTCCTCATAAGCGCCGGACTGATGGCCGTGCTGCTGGGCTTTATGGTGGACCTGCCCGCCGCCTGGCAGGCCATGGCCCACAGTCGCTGGGAGTATTTCGCCTGGTTGGCGGTGTGGATCACCTTGGACCGCCTGGTAATGACCTACAAGTGGCGGCTTTTACTGCTCTGCCGCGGTCTGAACATAGGCATGTGGGAGTCTCTCAAGGCCTACTACATTGCCTCATTCGCCGGTTGTTTCCTGCCCAGTACGGTGGGGGCCGACGCCATGCGCATAGCCGCGGTGTCCGGTCCGGAGCGTCCCTCCGACCTGGTGGCAGCCTCGGTGGTGCTGGAGCGGGCCTTGGGCTTTTTGGCGGCGGCCCTGGCCGCGGGTCTGGCCCTGGTGCTGCTGGCCGGGCTTAAAGTGGACCTGCCCCGGCGCGTGCTCTGGCTCAGCCTGGCGGCGCTGGCCGTGGCAGGGTTGGCGGTGGTGGCTTCCCTTTCCGGTTGGCTGGGAACCTGGCTGGAGCGGCTGGTGGAGCGCTCGGCCTCGCGCGGCAAAGTGCTATCCTGGATAGCCCGCTTTTTGAAAGCCTACAACGACTACCGCCGGCATCGCGGGACGCTCATGGTCTTCCTGATCCTTTCGGTGGCCGAGCAATCGGTGCCGGTGGTGGGCACCTGGCTCACCGCCCTGGCCTTTCAGATTGATTTAAGCCTGCTGCAAGCCACGGCCATCGCCCCCCTGGCCCATCTTTTCATGCGTATTCCCGTCTCGGTCTCGGGCTTCGGGGTGGCCGAAGGCCTCTATGTGGCTTTCTTCAGCCTGCTCGGCTTGAAGCCCACCGATTCCTTCATGCTGGGCCTGGTGGCCAACCTCTCCATCGTGGTCACCACCGCGCCTGGAGCCTTTTTCTATGCCAGGGGAGGTTTTAGGGCGCGCCAGCCAAGCCTAGCGGAAGCCAAAGGCGCCTCCGGGCAAACCAGCGTCTCGCCGCCCCCAGAGGATCAGTCCACATCCGGCGGGTAGGGGACCGGCGGCCCGGTTCTTTCCAGTAAAATATACTTTGAGGATAAATGCTCCGGCAGTTGGGCGCGGCGGTAATCATGGTGATCATGCTTCCTAAGGAAGTGATTCATCCGTTCCTCGCCCTCGGGGCTGTTATAGAAAACCGCCGCTCTCTCCGTACCCGAGGCATTGCGAAAAGCCACCGCCTGGAACTTGAGCGGCTCCCCTTGCCACAAGTTCAAGGCAAGGTGCAGGCTATGGTGCCAAAAATCGCCGGTTGCCACCACCGGGTATCCCCGCTTGATCAGCTCCTCGGCCAGTTCGCCATGGTTCATCCAGGCGTCGGAGGTGAAATCCAATAGTGGGCTCTTCCATTGGTGGGGCAGGCCGCCCGTGGTCAGATGGCTGTAGAAATAATTTATGCCCAAACTGGCTGCGCAGAAAACCCCGAAGGCCACAAGCCCTCCCAGCATCGCCTGCTTGAGTCTGCCGCTGGACCACTCAATCCCCCGGGCAAAGGCCCGCCCCAAAAGCAGGGCTGCGTAGACCAGGCAATAGAGGAAATAGCGGGGCTGGGCAGTGGGCGCGCCCAGGGGAACCATGACCAGATGTATCGCCAAGGCCAAGGCCAGCCAGGCCTCCACCCACCACTTATCGTCCCGCCGCCAGATGCCTCCCCAAAGCAAAAGCCCTAGTCCGGCCGCAAACACCAGAGGAATCACCCACCAGGTATCCCACAGGAGCTGCCCCGCGTAGCCCAGGTAAATCACCTCGCCGTCCAAGGCCCGGCCGAACACCCACTGGAAATCCCAAAAATGAGCCAGGCGGTCGGGGTCGGTGAAGCTCATTACGTCCTTGGGAGCGTGCGCCACCCGGTCATAGATACGGGGCAATAATCCCAAGACCAGGCCAGCGCCCAGGCCCCATAGCTGGGGCCAGGCGAGGATGCGCAGGCGGCTGATGGCCACGGCGCTCAGCACCAGGGTGAAAGGCACCATCACGAATATGGGGTGGTTGAAACAGGACAAGCCCCAAATTATGCCGGCCGCTATGCTCAGCCAGGGACGCGCCCGGCTCAAGGAAATCAGATCCAGGCTTAAGAACAAGAAGAAGGGGCCCAGCACTGTGGTCTCCACCGGCTCACGGCCATACATCACCAGTGCCGGCAAAAGCGCCAGCACCAGGGTGCAGGCCAAAGCCGTGGCCTTGCCGGCCTCCCGCAGGGCCACCCGATAGCAAAAAACCAGGGCCAGCAGGCTCATTACGGCGCCCGAGACGCGCAGCATTTCCCAGGAGGGGCCGAACACCGCATAAGGCAGGGTAAGCAGATAGTCCCATAAGGGACCCACCCTGGTGTTCATGCCGTTGAAGGGCCGCGCGCCTTCCAGAATGAGCCCGGCCCGCAGGGCGAAGAAGGCCGATTCTCCGCAGATGCCGTGCACCGCGCCGGCCCAAAGCATACGGGCGGCGCCGGCCAAGCCAAGTATGACCAGGAACCAGCGGTGGCTGGTCAAAACCCGCCAGGCCCGGCCGGGAGCACGCAGCAGCAAGAGCCACAGCAGCCACCAAAGGCCGGGCAATATCCAGCGCAGAAAAGTCCAGCGCTGCACCTGGCGGTACAGGCGGGCCAACTCTTGCGGCGTGATGGATGGGTTCAAGGGACGCAGGTTGCTTAGGGGGATCAGTTG
>CAZDRW010000325.1:0-4725 GCA_964507555.1 uncultured Desulfarculaceae bacterium | reverse complement strand
CATTAAAGCGCATCAAGGCGCTCACCGGGCCGAAGGACTCGTCCAGGGTGCTGGGCATGCCGGGCTGAGCGCCTTCCAGGATAATGGGCGAGAGGAAATAGCCTTTTTCATAACCCGGAACTTTGGGCGCGCGGCCGTCCAGCACCATGCTGCAGCCGTCGGCCAAGGCGCGGTCCACCCAGGCGATCGCTTTTTCCTTGCCGCCCCGGGTGGCCATGGGGCCCAGGTCAATGCTATCGTCCAGGCCGTAGCCCAGCTTCATGGATTTGGCCGCTGCCACCAGTTTTTCTTTCAGGGGCTCGTAGGCCTCGCCCACCACCACCACATTGTCCGAGCCCAGGCAGCGCTGGCCGCCCATGCCGTAGCAGCCGCGCAGCAGCCATTGGGCGGCCTGGTCCAGGTCCGCGTCCGGCATGATGACCACGCAGTTCTTGCCATTGCCGTTAAGGGAGCTGTCTTTGCCCAGCTCGCCGCAGAGCTTAAACAGCGCCTGGCCCACGCCGGTGGAGCCGATGAAGCCCACCCCCTGCACCTCGGGCTGGCGCAGGATGAATTCGTTGATCTGGCGGCCGCCGTGGATCAGGTTGATAGTGCCGGGAGGCAGACCCAGGTCCTCGGTGACCCGGCAGATGTACTCCGCCGCCACCGGATCCTGCCGTGAGGGGCTCACCACCACGCTGCAGCCCGCCGCCAGGGCGTAGGGCACAAACGAGGACCAGGCGTGCATGGGGATGTTGCCGGGAGTGATGATGAGGAACACGCCCTTGGGCTCGTAGATCATGTACTCGTCGATGCCGTTGGCCAGCTGGTCGATATGCTCGTTCAGCTTGGGCATGTGGTAGACCGCCGAGCAGGCGCTCTCCACGTTCTCGATGACCCGCCGCACCGAACCGCGGCTCTCGCCGATGGTGCGGCCATGATCCTGGGTGAGCACCCGGCAGAGCACGCCGAAGTGCTCCTCGAATTTTTGGCGCAGGTCAAACAAAAGCTTGCCGCGTTCGCGCAGCGCCACCTCGCGCCAAGCCAGGAAGCCCCTTTGTGCGGCCTCCACCGCCGCGCGGGCGTCGGCCTGGGTGGCGATGGGGAATTCGGCGATCACCTCGCCGGTGGCGGGGTTGGTGGTCTCTTGTAGGTTGGTGGAACCGGAATCCACCCACTGGCCGCCGATATAGTATTTCAGCTTGCCGTAGTGGCTTTTTACTTCAGGCAACATGCCCATTTCATCATTCTCCCGGGCATTCAAGGCCGGCGCTGAAGCCGGTCGCCTTTGCCCTCTAAGTATAAGGGGGGCTCGGGAGGGAGCTTTCTCTCATACTGAAAGCTCCCTCCCGGCGTAGAAGCTATTTTCGTCGCGGGTCAAGCATCTCGCCGCTTTTAAGCGTTGTGCCTTGCTTCCCGCTGAAGGCCCGTTGGCAACGGGGTGGCTCATTAGTTCGTCGCGGGTCAAGCATCTCGCCGCTTTTAAGCGTTGTGCCTTGCTTCCCGCTGAAGGCCCGTTGGCAACGGGGTGGCTCATTAGTTCGTCGCGGGTCAAGCATCTCGCCGCTTTTAAGCGTCATGCCTTGCTTCCCGCCGGTATCCCGCTGCTTAAAGCGGGACAGATTATCTCAGGCCGTCCTCGTACTTGGCCTCTTCTTTGGTCAGGCCGCCGATGCGGGGCAGGGGACGGCCGGAGTCGGTAACCACCAGGGCCACCAAGATTTCGTCCGGATTGGGGGCATCCTCCACGGCGATGGTCATGCCGTCAAAGTGGGAGCGGATGAACGCCGCGTCCTTGTGGTTCAGAGGCACATCGATGGTGCAGCCGGCCGGGCCTCGTTTTTTAACGGAGGGGATCAAGGCCAGGCCGCGGCCCAGGGCGTCGCGGAAGGGCTTGCCCAGCTTGGGGTGCAAGATGGCGCCTCCATGCTCCAGTTCGCCCTTGAGGCCCACGATGGCCGCCTTACCGTAGGATTCACATTGATCGGGCCCGATGCCCAGCGCCTCGCGCGCCTTGTTGCCCAGAAGGCCCCCCAGTTCCTCTCCCAGGTCCATGAGAGGGGTAAGGTCCTCTACATAGCGGCCGGCAAAGGGGTTTTTGATGACCGCAATGGCCGCGGCCTTGCGGGTGGGCGGGTCGATTTTTCTGTCCATCTCAGTGATGGTTTCTTCCACGATGGTGAGAAGCTTGCGAATCTCCATGACCAATTCTCCCAAGCCAGTTGCTATTGACTAAATTAGACCAGTTTGGCTTGCCGCACGGCAGGCGGAGTGTTCCGGCTCTTGGTAGCTACGATCTTGCCGTCGACGATGATAATGGATACTCCCGGGGTGTCGCCCTCGATGAGTGCTCCCAGAAGATCCTTGCCAGGCGACCCCATGGGAGTATCCATGAATACCAAATCCGCTTCCTTGCCAGGGGCGATCACGCCCCGGTTGAGACCGTAGAGCCCTGCGGTGTTGCCGGTGGCCATGCACACCGCAAGCTCCGGCGCCACCTGGCTCTGGCTGGCCAGGATGGCCAAGTTGCGCAGGATGCCCAAGGTGACCACACCGGTGCCGGACGGTGCGTCGTTGCCCAGGATGACCCGGCCCCACTCGCCGCGCTGGTTGACGAGGTCAGCCACCTCCCCCGCCCGGCGCAGGTTGCCGCACTGCACGCTCTCCACCGCCGCCTCGGATTTTTCCACGATCTCCTTGGCCTCGGCATAGCTTACGGCGGTGGGGCCGCCGTTGATATGGGAGATCACCGAAGGTTTCACCTTCAGGATGTCGCTAGCTCCCACCACCGAGGAGCCGGGGATGGAGGTGCCGCCGGTGTGCATCATCACGGTCATGCCGGCGGCCTTGGCCCAGGCCACCATCTGGGCGGCCTCATCCGGCTCTTTGACCGAGCCCAATCCCACCTCGCCGATTATTTTCACGCCGGCGGCCGCGCATTCCTGGATATCCGCCTCGCTGAGGCCCTTTTCCAAAATGAGGGCGCCGCCCAAAACCTTCATGCCGCCGGGCCTGAGGTTGGCCCAGGACTTGGCCGCCACTATGGCCAGGCACTTGGTGCCCAGGGGATCCTTGGGCCTGCCGGGCAGGTGCACCTCGCCCGCGCTTATGGAGGTGGTCACGCCGCCGTGCAAGGACGAGTCCAGGAAATTCTGCATTTGCTGGCGGGGCGTCCAGTCGCCCAGCACCACGTGGCAATGGGAGTCGATGAGCCCCGGGGTAACCGCGCAACCGGCCGCATCGATGGTTTGGGCGCCGGAAGGGGCCTTTAGCCCGCTGCCCACATCCTTGATGAGGCCGTCGGCGATGACGATGCTGTCGGCCTGCAGGATGGGTCCGCTCACATCGCCGGAAAGCATGAGACCGATATTTTTTATCAACGTGCTGTTCATTGCGGCCGAACCTCCCTCTTTAAACTTCAATCCCCGAAATTACCAACTGGGCGGGGTGACCACCCAAACCACGGAGCAAGGCTTCTTACCTTCATTTGTCCAAGAATGGGGCAGGGTGGATGAATAGTAAAACGAAGACCCTTTTTTGACATTGTAGGTTTCCGCTCCCACGGTGAGGGTGAGCTCACCCTCTAAGACCAGGCCGAATTCCTCGCCTTGATGGCTGTAATTGTCACGCGAGCCGCCATCGGGCTTGATTACGGTGTAGAATGGTTGCATCTGGCGGTGTTTGACCATGCGCACCATTTGACGGATGTCCGCTTTCCAGCCGGGCAGGCTTACGGTCGCCCACTGGGACGGCTCCAGCACCACCGGATCGTCGCTGGTCTCATCCAGGAAGAAATCCACGATACGGACATCCAGCACCGCCGCAATCCGTTTTAGAGAAGCGATGGAGGGAGAAGTCTTGTCGTTTTCAACCTGGGAAACATAGGCCGCGGTGCAACCGGCGGCATCAGCCACCTGTTGCAAGGTCATTTCCTTGTTAGCGCGGAATTGCTTAAGTTTGTTACCTAATGTGGACATGCGATCAAGTTTCTGTGGTTCGTTTCATAAACTGCTTGACGCGGGTCGGTGTTTAACTATAACTTAAAAATTAAACTACCCCTTAAAACGGGGCGGGTCAAGAAGAAAAGAAACGCTAATGGATTCCCATCCAAAGTTTTGGGCCCGCTGGAGCAAGCTGGTGATTGGCACGTTTAATAGTTACCAAGGCATGGCAGGCGGGGTCCTGCCCGGGCGCGGCCGGGCGGCCTGGTTTTAAGCTATGCCCTGGATTGGCTTGGAATAGCGAATTAGCAGACCATAATCAAGGAGGGTTGTAGTGATGAAAAAGAGCTTTTGGCTGGTCCTTTTGGCGGCTGGCCTGCTGTTTGGCTTGTTGGCTGGCGGCGTGGCTATGGCTGAATCAAAAAAGACCATGCACATCAAGTTCAGCACCTGGCATCCGCCGATGAGCCGCGAAGTGAAAACCGTGTGGATCCCCATGCTGGAGGAACTCAAAAAACGCAGCAACGGGCGTATCACCTATACCCTTTATGCCGGCGGGGCGCTGGGTAAGGGACCTGAGCATTTCGACATTGTCAAAAACGGCCTTTCCGATATGGGTTACTTCACCGCCACCTGGACGCCCGGCCGTTTCCCCATGACCGACGTGCTTTCCCTGGCGACCTGGATTGACGGCAAGGACCTAAGCACCAATATCGGCAATAAGATGTATGAAAAGGCGCTGCACGATGAATTCAAAGGCGTCAAGGTGCTGGAGCTGAACGGCTGCATCCAGGCCTTCATCTGG
>CAZDRW010000324.1:0-4727 GCA_964507555.1 uncultured Desulfarculaceae bacterium | reverse complement strand
GGCCGCATGGATCATGCCGCCCCCGCCTTGGAGCTGCTCTTGACCCGCGATCCCATGAAGGCCGGCTATTTGGCCGGGGAGCTGGACAGGATCAACCGCCAGCGCCAGCGCCTGGAGCAGACTATTTTTGCCCAGGCGCTCAGCATGGTGGATGACAGCTCGGAGCTTAACCAGGCCGCCTGCCTGGTGCTGGCCCAAGAGGGATGGCACCGGGGCGTGCTGGGCATCGTGGCCAGCCGCCTGGTGGAACGCTTCAACCGTCCCGCGCTTCTTTTGAGCGTGGAAAACGGCAAGGCCGTCGGGTCGGGCCGTTCGCTGGAGGGCTTTCATCTGCAAAAAGCCCTGGCCAGCCTGGCCCATCTCTTGACCCACTATGGCGGCCATTCCCAGGCGGTGGGCTGCACCCTGCCCACGAGCGCGGTGGGTGAACTGGCCCGGGGCTTGAACGATTTGGCGGCCGGCGCGCTGCCCGAGCCCGGCCGGCCCAAGCCCCTGGAGTTGGAGGCCGTGGCCGGCATCGCGGATCTGGGCGCTGCCGCCTTAAGCGCCTTGGAGAACCTGGCGCGTTTTGGCCAGGGCAACCCCGAACCAATGCTGGCCTGCATGGGGGCCAGGGTTGACAGCGTGGGGGTGGTGGGTGAGAAGCACCTCAAACTAAAATTGGCTCAAGCTGGCGGCGCTGCCCAGGCCATAGGGTTCGGGCTGGCGCAGTTGGCCCCCAAAACGGGTGATATGGTGGATGTGGCATTCATCCCCCGGGCATCTTCCTATGGCGGAAGACACCTGGAGATGGTATTAGAGGACCTTCGTCCCGCCTCGGGGCGGGGAGACAATACCCAAACGGAGTAACAGCCTGCCATGAAACGATTCAACCAGGTATGCCTAATGGGCATAGCCATTATGGCGGCCCTGTACCTGGCGGCTCAGGTAATCGGCGGCGCCCAGGTTTCTCAGGCGCATCAGGCCAATGAGCCGGCCAAGCAATATAAAATCGAGTTGGCATCGACCAAGGACATTCCGGCCACGGTAAACCGCATGGCGGTGGAGGGCTGGGAGCTTTGCGGCCAAAACCCGGATCGGGCGGCGGGTATGCAATATCTTTACTTCCAGAAGACCAGCCAGCGATAACCAACTAATATAATTATATTTAATTAATAGCATCAACACCTGGGCCCCATGCTGGGGAATGGGATTGGTGCGTCTTTTGGGGGTAGGCCGCGGCGATTCTGGTCGACTGATGAAGATGGGGATTGCTGGCCGCTTGGGGGCCTGCGTGCTAACATGTTGGCGGCATGCAAGCCATAACATTGGGAGCAAGCGCGGTGTTGTCCAGCCTGGGCCAAAAACCTGATGACAACATATTAAAAGAACTTCTGCTTAACAGCAAAACCATCGCCGTGGTGGGGCTCTCGGCCAAGCCGCAGCGCGACAGCCACTTGGTGGCGGCCTACCTGCAAAAAGCCGGTTACCGCATCATCCCGGTTAATCCGGCCGAAAGCCGGATTCTGGGCGAAGCTTGCTATCCCGATCTGGAAGCCATACCGCAACCTCTTGATGTGGTTAATGTATTCCGGCGCTCGGAGTTCGTGCCCCAGATCGCGGAACAGGCGGTTTCAATCGGCGCCAAGGCCCTCTGGCTGCAGCTTGGCGTGCGCCATGATAAAGCAGCGGAAAAAGCCCGGCAGGCCGGGCTAATAGTGGTGCAGGATCTTTGCCTGAAAATAGAGCACGCCAGGCTCATGAGAAAGCCTGCTTGATCAGCAAGGCGCCATCGGCACCGGTTCCGGCTTCCCTGGAATCCGCCGCTCTTGCCCTAAAATTGGCGGAGTTCAAAAAGGCCCTGGCCGCGGGCGGGGCTGGTTCTGGGCAGTCGTATAAGGTTACCCCGGCCGGGCTATGGACCCGTTCCGACCCTGACGAGGTGCTCTCGCTGTTTGTGCAGATCGATCTGGCGCGCTATGGGCGAATGGCCGACTTGGGCAGCGGCGACGGCAGGGTGGCTTGCTTGGCCTCCTTTTTTACCCAGGCGGTGGGCATCGAGGCCGACCCTTGGCTGGTGGCCGAGAGCAGGCGTTTAGCAAGCAAATTGGCTTTGCAGCGGGTGGAATTCCAGCAGGCCGATTTGCGCACGGCGGATTTATCCGCTTATGAGCTTTTATTTGTTTTCCCGGACAAGCCGTTGGCTTGGCTGGAACGGATGCCAGCCCAGGCTTGGCGCGGCAAGCTTTTGGTTTATGGCCCGAATTTTTTGCCCAGCAAGCTGAAACATGTGGCCACCCTTTACGCCGGGGCCACCATGTGCACTTTGTGGCGCCGCTGAAAAATTTAAAATTTTATATAGGTTAGGGCCTTGGCGTTATCGGACGCTCCACGCGAAATACCTTGCATTTCCCATCTAGGTGCTTTATATTTCGTAAAAGAACAATAGCCTGCTCAATTTTATTAACCCCGCCCCGTAGGTGTACTATGCGCCATTATGGCAAAGAAGGAAAACAGTGCCGGCTAGTGGTTGACCACGCCACCGGTAAAGCCGATGCCTGCCGTCTGGTGGCTCGGTCCGTCCTGTTTGGCCGCGTACCCCGCAATGTGGTGATGTGGCTGGGCATGGGCGTGATCCTGACTTCTTTGCTTTTGGCCGCGCTATGCATAACTTCATTCAATTCCGACTATTCACCTAATTTTCACCGTGATGCTCCTTCATCTCTATTGATCCGGCGTTAAAGCATATAGCGCTAAAGTCAATGCGGCCCCCTTCCGATAAAGACCATATGAGCACCTTAAAGCCTATATTCCTGCTGGCGCTATGCGCTTTGGCCTTATTGGCTTCTGCGGCCTGCGGGGTTACGCCGCTAAACACCCGGGCGATTGAAGAGCGGGTGTTGGACGACAGCTACGCCAATCGGATGTACAACTACGGCAACACCCTCTATGCCCAGGGCCGCTTCCCCGAGGCTCACGCCGCCTATTTGTCCGCCGAGAACACCGCCTACACCCGCGCCCTGCGCGACGCCTCCCAGGTGCGGCGCATTTACGTTGAGAAGGTGATCGCCTCGGCCGAACAAGGCAAGCCGGTTCCGCCGCCGCCGTACTACAAGCCGCCCCCGCCTGCGCCGCCCCTTGAGCAGCAGGCCAGACCGCTCACCCGTGACCAGGAAAGGGTTGTGGTCGCCGGGCAGGAGGCAGCGCAGGACCAGGCCCTCAGACAGATGTATCCTACTTATTTCAAGCCCAACGGCGGCAACGGATCGTTGCAGGAGTCTCCCCTGGGCTCGGAGCCTCTCAGCCAAGATCAAGCCGAAAAAAAGTAAGCCCCTAAAGTTAGCTGGCTGGTTGCCGAAATAAGGCTTGATTATAGGCCGCGGAACCGGTCCGCGTTCTCTTTTGGCCAGCGCCGCGGGAAGGATCGCCATGGCAGGGCATTGACCAGGCAAGGCCGGGCATCTGCAAAAGGCTGGGCTGTGTCATGCGTAAACCCTTTTCTTTTATCACCAGGCGTGATTAATAATTAGCACATGAGCGTGGATGCCATCAAAACCGCCCTGGAGCACTTGCCGCAAATGCCCGGCGTGTATTTGATGAAGGACGAGTCGGGCAAGGTGATCTACGTTGGCAAAGCCAAGCGCCTCAAGGCGCGGGTGTCCAGCTACGCCAGGTCAGACCCGGCCCCGACTTATTACCGCCATAAGGTCGAGGCCATGGTGGAGCGGGCCGCGGCGGTGGAGTTTGTGGTCACTTCCAATGAAAAGGAAGCCCTGCTCCTGGAAAACACGCTTATCAAGCGGCACCGGCCCTTTTATAACGTGGACCTGCGCGATGATAAAACCTACCCTTATTTCCGGCTTTCGGTGCAGCAGGACTTGCCGCGCTTAAGCATGGTGCGCCGTCCGGTGTCCGATGGAGCCCGGTATTACGGGCCTTTTGAGAACGCGGGCGCGGCGCGCAAGACCTTGCGCTGGCTGCAACGCATCTTCCCCTTGCGCCGCTGCTCGGACCATATGCTCAAAAACCGCGCCCGGCCTTGCCTGGACTATGAAACCGGCCGCTGCCCCGCGCCCTGCACCGGCAGGATCGGCCAGGAAGACTACCGCCGCCTGGCCCGCCAATTGGAGCGCTTCTTCGCCGGCCAAGGCCTGGAGGTGGCCAAGGATCTGGCGCGCCAGATGAAAGAGGAGGCCGCTAAAGAGCACTTTGAGCAGGCGGCGGTGCTGCGGGACCGCTGGCAGGCGCTGACCCGGACTTTGGAGCGTCAAAACGTGACCCGGGCCGAAGGACAGGATCTGGATGCTATCGCCTTGCATGATGAGGGCAGTGCCTACCGCCTGGCGGTCATAAGCGTGCGCGGAGGCAGGGTGGTGGCCTCCCGCGTGCACGATCTCAGCCAGGCCGCCCTGGAGCCTGCCGAAGTGATGGGCCAGGCCCTGCTCATGCTGTATGAGACCGGCGCGCCGCCGCCGCCTTTGCTTTTGGTGTCGCAAATGCCGGAGGATCCATCTTTGGTGGTCGAGGTCTTGGGCGATTTGGCCGGCCGCCGGGTTGAGGTGCATTTGCCCCAGCGCGGCGAAAAGCGTGAGGTGCTGGAGCTGGCCAAAATGAACGCGGCTCAGCCCCGGGCGGCGGCTGAACAGGCCGAGGAGGTTTTGCAGCGCCTGAGCCGGCGCTTGGGCATGCGGCAAACGCCCCGCCATATAGAATGCGTGGACATTTCCCATCTTGGCGGCAGGTTGACC
>CAZDRW010000323.1:0-4746 GCA_964507555.1 uncultured Desulfarculaceae bacterium | reverse complement strand
CGGGCCTGACCGTGGCCCTGGTGCTCGTTCCCCAATCGATGGCCTATGCTCAGCTCGCGGGCCTTCCGGCCTATTACGGCCTCTACGCCGCCTTCCTCCCGCCGATCGTCGCCAGCCTCTTCGGCTCCAGCCGCCAGCTGGCCACCGGCCCCGTGGCCGTCGTCTCCCTGATGACCTCGGCCTCCCTCGAACCCCTGGCCACCGCCGGCAGCGAGGCCTTCATCGCCTATGCTGTTCTGCTGGCGCTCATCGTGGGCATCTTCCAGCTGCTCTTGGGCGTCCTGCGCCTGGGTTTGGTGGTCAATTTCCTCTCCCATCCGGTGGTCAACGGCTTCACCAACGCGGCCGCCATCCTCATAGCCTCCTCGCAGCTTTCCAAGATGTGCGGCGTGTATGTGGACAAGGCGCCCCACCACTACGAGACCATCTGGCACGTCTGCCAGCAAGCCATGCACTATACCCACTGGCCCACCCTGGCCATGGGCGCTGGGGCCTTTGCCATCATGTACGGCCTTAAATGGCTGAATCCCCGCGTCCCCTACGTACTGGCCGCGGTGGCGCTCACAACCGTGGTGTCCTGGGCCACCGGCTTCCAGCACGACCAAAAGGCTCCGCTGACTTTCATCGACTCCCCCGCTATACGCCAGGAGGTCCAGGACTTCAATAGAGAGGTTCTGAAAATCACCGAGTTGGGCGGCGAGCGGGCCGAAATCAACAAAAAAGCGCAAGAGGCGGTGAAAAACTACGGCGCGGAGACGCTGCAGGCCATCAAGTACCGCCAGGAGGCCGCCCTTGACACCGTGCTTATCGAGCAGGAAAAGAGCCGAGCCCATCTGCTGCGCGAGCGCCTGCGCGGCTATCTGTTCGCCGGCGTGCCCCAGCCTGACGGCGGTTATAAATTCTACCTGCCAAAGAACCTGCCCGAAAACGCCAAGACCGACGGCAGGACCTGGCGCATCAAGGTGGGCAACAATCCCTTGCAGCTGGATGCGCTGCTCATGATTGGCGGCGGCGCGGTGGTGGGCAACATCCCTCCCGGCCTGCCCGTTTTAAGCTTCCCCAAATGGGACACCGGTTTCGTGCTGCAGCTGTTCCCCTACGCGGCCATAATTTCACTCCTGGGATTCATGGAGGCCATCAGCATCGCCAAGGCCATGGCCGCCAAAACCGGCCAGCGCTTGGACCCCAACCAGGAACTCATCGGCCAGGGCCTAGCCAATATCCTGGGCTGCCTGGGCAAGAGCTATCCGGTTTCCGGCTCCTTCAGCCGCTCGGCGGTCAACCTGCAGGCCGGCGCGCGCACCGGCCTTTCCAGCGTGGTCACCAGCCTGATGGTGGTCATCGTGCTGCTTTTCTTCACCCCGCTTTTGTTTTTCCTGCCGCAAGCCGTGCTGGCCGCGGTTATTATGATGGCGGTGGTCGGACTAATAAACGTATCGGGTTTCATGCATGCCTGGAAGGCCCAATGGTACGACGGCGCCATCAGCATCATTACCTTCATCAGCACCCTGGCCTTCGCACCGCATTTGGACAAGGGCATCATGGTGGGAGTGGTGCTAAGCTTGGCGATGTTCCTTTACAAAAGCATGCGCCCGCGGGTGGCCAGCCTCTCCATGCATGATGACTGTGCCCTGCGGGACGCCAAGCATTATAATTTAAGAGAGTGCGAGCATGTGGCGGTGGTGCGCTTCGATGGGCCGCTGTTCTTCGCCAACGCCAGCTTTTTGGAGGACCAAATCAACGAACGTATACAGAGCATGCCCAAGCTCCGCCATATCCTGGTGGTGGCCAACGGGATCAACGACTTGGATGCCTCCGGCGAGGACGCCCTGTCCCTTATCGTGGACCGGGTGCGCAGCGCCGGCTTTGACATCAGCTTTTCGCATATCAAGGAGAACGTTCTGGAGGCCATGAAACGCACCCATCTGTTGGCCAAGATCGGCGAGGATCACGTCTTCCCCCTGGCCTCGACGGCCATAGCGGCCATACACCAACAAGCCCATTTCGACTCCAACGAGGAGGCCTGTCCCCTGGTGACGGTGTGTCCCCTGGAACGCGTGCACGTGGGAGAAGGAGAGTAGGCCATGAGCGTGGTTAGCATATTCAGTGGTTCGTTCTGCGGAGCCGAAGAGGTTGCCCATAAAGTGGCCGACCGTCTGGGATGCCCCCTGCTGCGTGACGAGGACCTTATCGGCAAGACGGTCAAGGATGGCGGTCCCTCGGCGGAAATCCTGCGCCGGGCCATGTACGGGCGCACTTCGGTATTCAATCAATTCAGCCATGAAAAAGAGGGCGCGGTCTGTTGGCTCAAGGTGGCCATGGCAATGCTTCTTGAAAAGGAAGACCTGGTTTTCCTGGGTTACGCCGCTCAATTGATACCTAACTCTATAAGCCATGTGCTGGAGGTTTGCCTTATCGCCGAAACCAGGCACCGGGCGGACCGCGCGGCCCGCGAGCATGGTCTCAGCCAAAAAGAGGCGCTGGCCAGGGTGCATCGGGACGATGAAGCGGCCATCCGCTGGGTGGAGTACCAGCGCGGCAGGGAGCCCTGGGAACCGCAGATGTACGACATCCTTTTGCCCATGGACAAAACCAGCATTGACGAAGCGGTTGAGACCATATGCACGCATGCCGAGGACAAGCCGCTCGTACCCACTGACAGCTCGCGCCAGGCGGTCCAGGATTTCCTGCTGGCAGCCAGGCTGGAAAAGGCGCTGGCCGCCGAAGGGCACAACCCCCGCCATATCAAGATCGAAGCCCAGTCGGGGGTTGCCAACATAATGATCAACAAGGCGGTAATGCGCCTCAATAAGCTGGCCGAAGAACTTGAGAAGCATGCCCGCCAAGTTCCAGGCGTGAACCAGGTGACGGTCGAACCGGGGCCGGATTATTATCAAGCCGACGTATACCGCCGCGCGGATTTCCGTCTGCCATCCAAGGTGCTTTTGGTGGATGACGAGCGTGAGTTCGTGCAGACCCTTTCCGAACGCCTGATGCTGAGGGAGATCGGTTCGGCCGTGGTCTATGACGGCGAGGAGGCCTTGCGCCTGGTGGCCGAGGACGAGCCGGAGGTTTTGGTGCTTGACCTGAAGATGCCTGGGATTGACGGCATGGAGGTGTTGCGCCGGCTAAAGCGCGACTATCCCAAGGTGGAGGTCATCATTCTCACCGGCCACGGTTCGGAGCGGGACAAGGAAGCCTGCATGCAAATGGGCGCTTTCGCCTATCTGGAAAAGCCGGTGGATATCGACCGGCTGTCCCAGGTCATGCAGGAAGCCTATGATGCAGTGAGGAAGCGGTAAGCCAGCAATGAGTCTGTTGCGTAAATTAAAGCCGGCCTTTTGGGATAGAAGCGATCCCGGCCTGGAGCTTATCAGCTACCGCAGGCTGTGGAAAAATACTTTCCTGGCCGCGCTGGCGGTGTCCCTGGCGCCCCTGGTCTTCCTGGCGGGAATAAATTTTTATCAGTTTGAAAACCAGTACCAGCTTCAGCGCAACGAAATCACCAACCAAATGCAGCGGACTTTGGCCACCAGCAAGGTTCAGATTTCCTATTTCCTCGACGAGCGCCGGGCAGCCCTGGCCTATGTGAACCTGGACAACACCTTTGCCGAGCTTTCCGACCTCCGCCACCTGGGCGCCATCTTCCGGCACCTCCGGCAAAGCTTCGGAGGCTTCGTGGACCTCGGCCTCATTACATCATCGGGCAACCAGGAGGCCTACATCGGCCCCTACAATCTCAAGGGCCGCGACTATAATGACCAGGACTGGTACAAAGAGGTCCTCATCCGCGGCATTTACGTGAGCGACGTGTTCATGGGTCACCGCAATTTCCCGCATTTTGTCATCGCCGTGCGGCATGAACGGGAGTCCGAGCAAACCTATGTGCTACGGACCACCATTGACACGGGAAAGCTCAACGAGCTTCTAAAGGCCACCGACCTCCAGCCCACCGGCGACATATTCCTCATCAACCAGCAGGGCGTGCTGCAAACCCCTTCCCAGTTCTTCGGCGGCGTTCTCACCCGCTTCCCGCTCTTGCCCAAATCCCCCACGGATTTGAACGGCATTTACGAAACCAATGATCGTATGGGCCGCCCGCTTTTGGTGGGCCTGGCCAAGGTAGAGGGCACGCCCTTTAGCCTGGCGGTGGTCAATCAGCACAAAGCGCTCTTGCAGAAATGGGACTTGCTGCGGATCAACGTCATTGTCATGGTGGCCTTAAGCGTTGCGGCTATTCTGGGCGTAATCTGGTGGGGCTCCACCAATCTGGTCAACCGCATTTACGAAACCGATCTGCGGCGCACCGCCATTTTGCACGAGGTTGAATATACCAACAAACTGGCCTCCATCGGGCGCCTGGCCGCCGGCGTGGCCCACGAGATAAACAACCCGGTGGCTATCATCAACGAGAAGGTGGGGCTCATGGAGGACCTGCTCAAGGTCGCCAACGAAAATCCCTACCAAGATAAATTCCTGCAGCAGACCAAGGTCATCAAGGATTCGGTGAAAAGGGTCAGCGAAATTACCCACCGGCTCCTGGGATTCGCCCGGCATCTTCCCATCAAAACCGAGACCATTCATCTGGACACGCTCATCAAAGAAGTGCTGGGTTTTTTGGGTCGCGAAGCCGAGTATCGCAACATCACCATCAATCAACATATCCCGTCGGACATCGCGCCCATCGAAGCGGACAAGGGCCAGTTGCAGCAGGTTCTTCTCAACATACTCAACAACGCCCTGGCG
>CAZDRW010000322.1:0-4755 GCA_964507555.1 uncultured Desulfarculaceae bacterium | reverse complement strand
ATGGGACCGGAGCCAAGCCATGGATTGGCTCAGGCATAGAGTGGAGTTCGACCAACACACCAAGCGCCTTTATGGCGGCAAGGGATTAAAAAAGTAAACAGCGCCAAGCCAAGGCCGGGATAAGCGGCCCCCGGGAAATGCCATGGGCGATAAAAGCAAAAAAAAGGGTGCGGATTCCGCCAAGCATTCCGCCGGCGACCGGCGGCGGAAGGCGGATGCGATCATCAAGGAAGCCGAACGGTTGAAGCCCGGGGAAACCAAGGCCAACCGGGAAGAGCTGGAGCAGCGCTTCTGGGAGTCGGAGAACAAGCGCCTGAAACTGGCGGAGGCCCTGCACGCATCCCGCGAGCAGATCAAGAAGCTGGGATTCTCGGGCGAGGAAGAAGAGGACCGGGGCCAGCCTTTCGGGGTGTTCGTGCGCCGGGGAAGCGAAAAGGCCACGGTGGTGATCAGGCATCACGGCAGGCTTTATGAAAGCAAGGTGGTTTCCGAGGAGGAAGATGAGGCCGCACCCCCCAAGGAGGGCACCTTTCACGGACTGCGCCAGCAAAAGGAAAATGCGCGGCACCGAATGTCCAGCGAGTTCAAGACCGGCGAGCTGCTGCTTCTGAACAACGATCTGCAGGTGCTGGAATCCCGGGGGTTCGATCTGGTCTGCGGGTGTTTGGGCAAGGTGCAGCAGGTTCTGAACGAGCAAAAGCTCTTGGTCAAAACCGCGGGCGACGAGAGCCTGGTGCTCAACCGGGCCCATCCCCTCAAGAGCACCTTGATCCTGGCGGGCGACAACGTGGAATACGATTCCGACTCGCTTTTCTGCTACAGCCTGCTGCCCAAAAGCGAGGTGGACCGGCTGGTGCTGGAAAAGGTGCCGGACATCTCCTATGAAGACATCGGCGGCCTGGACGAGGTAATCGAGGTCATCCGGGACGCGGTGGAGCTCCCCCATCTATATCCCGATTATTTCCGTGAACACCGGCTGGTGCCTCCCAAGGGCATCCTGCTTTACGGCCCGCCGGGATGCGGCAAGACCCTGATCGCCAAGGCCGTGGCCAACAACTTGGCCAAGCGGGTGGCGGAAATGAGCGGCGAAAAGGGCGAGAGCTATTTCCTGAACGTAAAAGGACCGGAGCTACTCAATAAGTACGTGGGGGAGACCGAGCAGGCCATAAGGGACATCTTCGCCCGCGCCCGCAACCAGGCCAGCTACCATACGCCGGTAATCATATTTTTCGACGAAATGGATTCCCTGTTCCGGGTGCGCGGCTCGGGCATATCCTCTGACATGGAGTCCACCATCGTGCCTCAGCTTTTGGCTGAACTGGACGGCCTGGACACCCTGAAAAACGTGGTGGTGATCGGAGCCACCAACCGCGAGGACTTGATCGATCCCGCGGTGCTAAGGCCCGGCCGTCTGGACCGCAAGATCCTCATCCCCCGGCCCAACCGCCAGGCGGCCTTGGACATCATCTCAAAATACCTTTCCGCCGATCTGCCACTGGACGAGCCCCTGGTCGAAAAATGCGGCGGGGCCGAGGATGCGGCGGATTGGCTGCGCCGGCAGGTGGTGGAGCAGATGTACAGCCTGGAGCAGGAGAACCAGATCATCGAGATCACCTATGCCGACGGCAGCCTCAAGGTTCTTTACATGAAGGACTTCTGCAGCGGGGCCATCATCGAAAACATCGTAAGGCGGGCCAAGTTCATGGCGATCAAGGATTTGATCGATAGGGGACGCAAGGGCATCAGCCTGGAGCACCTGACGCGCGCCTTGCGCAGCGAATACAAGGAAAACGAGGACCTGCCCAGCAACACCAATCCCGCGGAATGGTACCGCATAATCGGCAAGGGCGAGGAGCGGGTGGTCCGGGTGAGGTACGTTCTGGCAACTGACCGCGCTAAAAGAGAGGGCTCGGAAAGGGCGCGGGAAACCATTAAAGTGGGGGATGAGTTGAGTTGATCGAAAACCATCAAAGCCAAGCGGAGACGGCGAGGATGACAGCGTGAGCATCCCCAAGGTAGTGGGTCTTGAGCAGGAATACGCCATCAAGCTCAAGCCCGGCGACGAGAACCTGACGGCTTTTGACGCCTCCAACGCCCTGATAGGCTGCTATGCGCGCGAGATCGGCCTCAGGGAGCCGGGCGTGCGCATGATCTGGGACTATGGCCACGAGACGCCGTTCCAGGATATCCGGGGCGGGGAGAACGGCAAGAGCACGGGCCAGCAGATCGTGGACCCCGAGGAAAACCGCCGCATCAACACCTGCCTGCCCAACGGTGCGCGCCTATACACCGATCACGCTCATCCCGAATATTCCACGCCCGAGTGCCGGGGCGCGCTGGATGCCCTGGCCTGCGATAAGGCCGGCGAGAGGATACTCCTTCAAGCGCTCAATTCGCTGAACCGGGACCTGCCCTGGTATCAGGCGTCTTTGTATAAAAACAACATCGATCACCAGGGTCACAGTTTCGGGAGCCATGAGAATTATCTAATAGAGGCCGAGGCCCACCAGGATTTTTTGGTGGAACATCCCGAAACGGCGCTGCGCTTTTTATTGCCCTTTTTGGTGTCGCGCCAGGTCTTGGCCGGAGCCGGCAGAGTGGCCGGAGCCGGTGGGCCCGGCCGGCCCTATAAGATATCCCAGCGGGCGGAGTTCATGGAGGCGGTTTTCGGCCTGGAAACCATGTACCAACGCCCCCTTATCAACACCCGGGAAGAGCACCACGCGGACCCGCATAGGTTCAGGCGCCTCCATCTGATTTTAGGCGACGCCAACATGTGCGAGATTGCCGGTTTCATTAAGCTGGGCAGCACTCAGTTGGTGCTGCAGATGATGGAAGACGGCTTCCTCAAGGAGGACCTGGCCCTGGCCGATCCCCTGGCGGCGGTGCGTATTATTGCCGACCAGCATGACGCCGCGGTGGAATTGGCCGACGGCAGGCGCTTGAACGCTGCCCAGTTACAGCAGATTTATTGCCGTGCCGCGGAGGACTACTTGCGCGCCGGTGTAGCTGAAACTCCGCCGCAGGCCGAATTGGTCGTGCAATGCTGGCAAGAGGCTTTGGACGGCCTAGCGGCGTTCAAGCTGGGGGATGATCTGGAAATAGAGGAAGATCCTGGCGATCTTTGCGGCAAGCTGGATTGGGTGCTCAAGCTTTGGCTGCTCAACCGCTTCCGCGCGGTCAAGGGATTGGCCTGGGGCGCCAGCCAGTTGAAAGTGCTGGACCTGCAGTATCACAACATCGAACCCGGCCAGAGTTTGTTCTACCGCGCTCAGGAGCAGGGATTGGTGAAGCGCTTGTTAAACGACGATCGGATCGAACATTTTAGGCAACATCCGCCGGAAGACACTCGGGCCTATTTCCGGGGAAAGTGCATTGAGCGGTTCCCTCGCGATCTCTTTCTGGTGAATTGGGAGATCGTGGGCTTTGATGACGGCGAGGTTCATCGCATGGTGCCGCTGCTGAATCCCTTGAAAGGCACCAAGCGCCTCTGCCAACCCTTGTTGGAGCGGGCGCAAAACGCGCAAATCCTTCTTGCCTTGCTGCAAGGAGAGGCATAGGGCTCTTGAAGCTTGGGCATAACCCAGTGGAGGCCAGATGATGGGGCAGATGCAGAAAACCAGCAAAGGCAAAACCAAAAAGGCCAAGAAGAAAAAGCAGGAGGAGCCTGCCCCGCTGGAAATGTCGCCGGGCCAGAAAAAAAAGTTGAAGGAGTTGGACGAGTTCATGGAAAGCGTCTTGAGCGAGGCGGGCGAAGAATTTTTGGATGAGTTCAAGCAACTGGAAGGGGAGTAGAGGGTGCAGGACCGGGTATTGGGCACCGAGTGCGAGTTCGCCTTGGTTTCCCGGGCCTCGGCCGGAAGCGCGGCCGCTGATCTGGCCGATGAAGAGCTGCATGATCGTCTGACCGGTTTGGCCGCCCTTTTGGTTAAGGTCCTGCATTCCAAGCCCTGGCCCCGGGCCGGCGAATTTATGGCCAATGGCGGCCGCTTTTACATCGACCGGGGCGAGCATCCTGAGTACGCCACCCCGGAATGCCGCAGCGTGCGGGAGCTGGTGGCCCATGAGAAGGCCGGGGAGCGCATATTAATGGAGTTGGTTTCCGGCGCACAGGATATGCTGGCCAGGGAAGACCAAAGCGCTCAACTGCGGGCCTTCAAGAACAACGGCGATTTTTGGGGCAATTCCTACGGCGGCCATGAAAACTACCTGGTGGAATCGCGGGCAATGGAGCGCTTGGCGGATTTGGTGCCGTTTTTGGTCACCCGCCAGATATACGCGGGCGCCGGCAAGATAAGCCAGGACAAGCCTGCGGACAGGATCTTTTATCAACTCTCGCACCGCGCAGACTATATAGACAATGTGTTCTGCGACCGCACCTCCCAGGTGCGCGGCATCATAAATACCCGCAAGCGCGATCTCCCCCGGCATGATTCCACGCATAGGCTGCATATCATCCTGGGCGATTCCAACATGTCCGAGTACGCAATCGCCTTGAAGGTCGGCGCAACCGCCTTGGTATTGCGGCTGTTGGAGGAGGGAGACCCCAGCGGACTGCCCGAATTGGGCGCGCCGGTAAAGGCCGTCAAGCAAACCTCGCGGCATTTGGATAGCCCCCTGGACTTGGCAGGCAAAGCCGGGGCGTTGAGCGCACTTCATATTCAAGGCGCCTACTTGGCGGAGGTGCAAAAATTCTTCAACTCCCACCAGCCCAACGCTCAAGAGCAAGAGACCTTGAATCTATGGGAGCAGACC
>CAZDRW010000321.1:2948-4763 GCA_964507555.1 uncultured Desulfarculaceae bacterium | reverse complement strand
AAAACCGGGGACAAGACCAGCAACACCGTAAAAAATTTGCGCAAACGATGGCTGCTTACGCTCAAGCGTTCCATTCCGTCCATGATCTTAATGTCCCCCACGTTAAAAGATTTTTTATATGGCCAACCCTGATCGATAGCAGTGGCGGCCGAAACCGGAAACCGTTTGCCTGGGTGATGATTGACAGCCAAGTTGTACATAAAAAATCCTTCCTTGCCTCAAGGCAAGCCAATACTAGCACTCTCGATATGGCCAGTCAACAATTAATTGCCAATTAAGATTCAATAATTAATGCTTGACATTAATTTCTTATGTGTTTAATTTTAGCCGCACCTGGCCGGGGCGCCTATTCCGCGACCAAGGCGCTAACGGCCGCAACCCGTCGCTGGCGAGCAAAATTGGATTAATCAATTGTTATTTCATTGAAAAGAAAGGAGCCCCTGCTATGAAAAAACCGCTTTTGCGCCCCTGGTGCGCGGCAATCCAGGTTACCGCCCTAATCCTCCTGGTTTCAGGCCCGGTTCTGGCCGGCCAGACCGAGGGCCTTTCCTTGGAAGCCTATGGATACCACTTGCAGGACATGGAGTTCGAAAACGGCAAGGCTGCCTATGACCTGACCCGTTCGGGCCTCAAGGCCACCTATTCCCATTTCCGCTTTGTTTACGACCGCATGGATTATCAATGGGATGACAAGGAGATAGCCAAGCTGCCTTTTGGCAACGGCGTTGACAAACCCTGGAAGGCCCTGCAAAAGCTGGAGGTCGGCGCCAATTTCGAGGGCAGCTGGAACCCCCAATGGTCCTATTCCTTTGACGGCGCGGTATTCAGCGCCTTTGAAAATGATTTCGGCGGCTATGGCGGCCGGATGCAAGCCTGGGCCGGCTACGGCCTGGGGAAAAGTTTACGCCTGCGTTTCGGGGCCAGGGCCTATGTCTACGAGTTCCTGGTCACAGCCTTGCCCGTGGTGAGCCTGGACTACGGCTGGGACAAGAAACAAGGTCTTTCCGCCAGCATAGGCCTGCCCGACGCCCATATACGCTACGGCTTCAACCAGTATGTGGCCCTGCGTTTGTTCGGCGAGTATGAGCAGGACATGTACCGCCTGGCCGACGACAGCACGGTGAGTCAAGAAGGCTATTTGATGAGGGAGGGCGTCATGGCTGGCCTCATGGTGGACCTGACCCCGGTCAAGGGTCTTTGCGTCAGCGCCGGCGTGATCAGGCCGCTCAGCTACACTTTAACCACTTATGACAAGGAGGGCGACAATCACAAGGATTATGATCAGGAGTCAGGCTGGGGGGCGCTGGTTAAAGTCAACTACGCGTTCTAATTAATAAACATACCGCGCTGCCAACCGGGGGCCGCTTTGGCCGGCCTCCGGTTTTTCATTTTGCGAAAACATCGCTTTGCAAGCAATGCCCATGCTTTTATACTGATTAGAGCCTGTCCGGTACACGCCGGACTAGTCAGCGCCTTCGGGGGGAGCGGTGACGCTTGGGGGGAAATAATCCTGATGCGCATCTTGGTTGCTCCAGCCTATGGGAGGCGTACGTTTTAATCTTGGAAAACGATAAAAGGAGCGATGATTATGAAACCAATTAGAATTGCGGTTATTTTAGCGTTGGCCCTGGTCATGGGACTTGCTCTGGCTGCGGTGGCGCCTGCCAAGGCGCCTGCCGACGCCTACCGGCTTTGCCTGGAGAGCGCCACCTCCATGCCCGGCGCTCCCAGGGCCAGGTTTGACCTCATGGTGGCGCACCCCAAACCCGGAGCGATCGCTAAAGCGGCGGGCAAACTGGTCTTGTCGCAGGGTTC
>CAZDRW010000321.1:0-2938 GCA_964507555.1 uncultured Desulfarculaceae bacterium | reverse complement strand
ATAACCTTCAAGCTTAAAGGCTCTTACGACACCAAGGCGGGTAACATGGTGCTAAAGGGCAAAGGCGGGGGAACCAACAACGCTAAATACGTCTGCCAGGTCAAGATCACCCTGCCCCAGGGGCAGAAAAAGGGTCCCTATGTCATTGAGTACAAGAAGGTAGGCGCCAAAAAGCCCGGCGTCACCAAGGGGGAAGCCGCGGTGGTGCCTTGCCTGAAAAAGGGCGCCAAGAAATAGATTCCAGAACGGCTATCGAGCTGCGCCCGCCTGCCCGGTTCCATCAATCGAGCCAGGCGGGCGTTTTTATTTGATTAATTGTTACCCACAACAGGTGGGCAAAACATGGTTATTGGTTAGTGTTGTGTTTTGTTTTTCCGGGTGGAAACCCCTTCTTTTCGTGAAAAGAAGGGGTTTCCACCCCGACCCCCTTTCCCTAAGAAAAGCTATTTGGCCTTGTTGGATATGGAATCATCCGGCTCGATCTATCATTTAATAGACTCATTCATGTTAACTTGCAGCCTTGTACCCATGGAGCCGTTGTCATACAATAAATATCATTGCATTCATCGCAAAGGAGCCGCGGGGTGAACCCAAAACAACCGCCTGAAATCAGCTATCTGGAAATGGCGCCCGAAGAGCCGGACACGCTCAGTTGGGGCGGCTTCCTGACCTTGCAGCGCCATCGCATGCGCAACGTATTCACCGATGGCAACGCCTCGCCCTGGTACCATCTGGAAAGCGCCCACCCGCCTTTTGTGGACGCGGTGGTGCTGGTGCTTTACGCCCAGCAACCAGAAGGCAACGCCCTAGTGGCCTTCCGGCGCGGGGTGCGGCCTTCCTTGGTCTTGCGCGCTTTAGATGAAAACCTAAAGCAAATGGACGGCGGCGCGCTTACTGGGGTGAACTGGGAGCTGCCCGCCGGAGGCATTGAACCCCAAGACCTGGAACCCGGCGGCGTGGGCCTCCTGGGCCGCGCCTGCCTGGAAGCCTGGGAGGAGGCTGGTCTAAAGGTGGCGGAAGACGAGCTTTTTGCCCTAGGGCCCCCCTCTTTCGCCGCGCCCGCCATCTGCAACGAAAGGCTGCATTTTCTGGCAGCCCGGGTGGACCCGGACACGGCCCAGCCTCCGCCCGGCGATGGTCATCCCATGGAGCAAGGCGGCAGCATGGCCTTTGTTCCCTTAAAAGAAGCCTTGGAATGGTGCCGAAAAGGAGGCATAATTGACATTAAGAGCGAAGTCGGCCTGCAAAGGCTGGCTGACCTCCTGGCATCTGGGGGCTCTGATTGACAAGGTTTTAGTTCCAAGCTGATTTGGGAGAGACAAGATGCGTAAACCAATTCTAATCGCGTTGTTAGGCGGGTTACTGATAGCCGCCCTGGCCTTGCCCGCCTTGGCCCAGAACACCCCGGCCCGCAAGGGTTTTGTGGGTTTTTCCTGCGAGCCGCCCAGGTTCCAGGTTTTTGAAGCGCCCAACCCCTACGGCGGGCTCATCATGATGGACACCAAGACGGGAGAGTCCTGGCAGCGCATCATCGTGAACTCGCCGGCCGGTATTCAGATTCGCTGGTTGCCGCTGGCGCGCGGCGGCGCCAAGGAGGGGGAATCCATCATCTGGCAATAGTTCGGCGCAACCGGCAACCCAACTTAATAGGTTAATAGCATGGTCCCGGCGGGCAATGTGCTCGCCGGGGCCATCTTTTTATTATTGCCCTTATTGTGATAAATTTACCATCCATTTTAAGCTGGAAGCACCCGCAGCCCGCAATGACCTAACACTGTCCGCCGTCTGCCCCCCTCCTCATGCCGACCCTACTTGGGCCGGATGATTACGAACCCAACAAGGCCAAATAGTTTTTCTTAGGGAAAGGGGGCTGGGTGGAAACCCATCGCCAATATCATTGAAGCGACGCAATGAAGCCTGCCCAATCTCATCATTTGGATTTTAGACTGGGGTGGGAACCGTTTCTTTGGCAGAACAAAGAAATCAGTTCCCCCCCAGAACAAACTCAATCATCTTCTAGGACAACAACCTGTTCCTCCGGGATCCCTGGCTTCCTGGAAGATTCCGCGTCGCCGAGGCGGAGCCGTCTATAACGCGCGATAGCTGAGCCACAAAGCTTTGCAAGGTTTCGGCTTGAGCACTCAACTCCTCGCTGGATGCGGCTGTCTCCTCGGCATTGGCGGCCACCTGTTGAATGACCTTGTCCATTTCACCGGCTGCCAGGTTTATCTGGTCAATGCCCAGGGACTGTTCTTGGGAGGCGCTGGCGATCTCGGAGATAAGGCCCGCGATCTTATGGGATGATTCAGCCACCACCTTGAATTGCCTCTCGGTTTCCTCCACCAGTTCCGAGCCTTCCTTGATTTCCGCCAGGTTCTTTTCTATGAGGGCGCCGGTGTTTTGGGATGCCCCTGCCGCCCGCAGGGCAAGGTTCCTGACTTCATCGGCCACCACAGCGAATCCCGCCCCCGCCTGGCCGGCCCGGGCGGCCTCCACGGCGGCGTTCAAGGCCAACAGGTTGGTTTGAAAAGATATTTCATCAATGGTCTTGATTATTTCAGCGGTTTCGCCGCTATTGGCTTTGATTTTGGCCATGGCAGCCATCAGGCGCTGCATGGTCTGATTGGCTTGGGCCATGATCCGGTCGGTTTCCGCCACCATGGAATCCGCCCGCCTGGAATTTTCCGCATTTTGGCGTGTCATGGCAGCCATTTGTTCCATGGAGGCCGAGGTCTCCTCCAGCGCCGCTGCTTGCTGCGAAGCGCCATCGGCCAAAGTCTGGCTTGAACCGGAAACTTGAACTGCGGCCGAATAGACCTGCAGGGATCCATCCTGAAGCCCCACAATAACCACCTGCAGGGGCTTGCTTACCGCCAGAGTGATCGCCCAACTGGAAAATATCCCTATCAATATGGCCGCTAAAGCTGCGATGACGATT
>CAZDRW010000320.1:3768-4791 GCA_964507555.1 uncultured Desulfarculaceae bacterium | reverse complement strand
TGGACCGCATGAATATTTTTCATCAGCAAAGGCGGGTCGGCGGTGAGGCGCCCCGGGAGTATGAGTTTCGTTTTGTCGACCGCTTGGGTAAAGTGCGTTGGGTCGACAACACCGTTGAACTGGTGCCGGATAGCGACCTGGCGGTGGCGTCGCTCTTGGATATCAGCGACCGCAAGAAAGCAGAGCAACGCGAGCGCGCCAGTATGCGCCGCTTGCAACGCCAAAGAGCCACTTTGGTGGAGCTTTCCACCCATCCCTTTTTTGCTGAAGGCGAAATGACGGAAGTGGCACGCTTGGTGAGCGAGGCGGTGGCTCGCACCATAGAGGCGGAACGGGTTAACATATGGCTGCTGGCGGAGGACGGCAGCGCTTTAACTTGTCTTGACTCTTTTATGCAAAGCATTAATGAGCATCGCTGCCTGCCGGATTTGCCCGTTTCGGATTTCCCTCGCTATATGCAGTCGCTGCAAAGTGAGCGTTCCATCGCAGCCTATGACGCCCAGCGCGATCCCCGCACCAGTGAGTTCAAGGGAATCCTTTTGGAGCCCAATGATATCCTATCTAGTTTGGATGCGAGCATAAGGCTTTCCGGCCGGGTGCGGGGCGTTATTTGCATTAACCAGGTGGGCCAGTACCGAGAATGGTTCAGCGACGAAACAAGTTTTGCCGCCGAGATCGCCGACCAGTTGGCCCAGGCGCTTTTAAACCGGGAACGGCGCCGGGCCCAGGACGCGCTCAGGGAAAGTCATGAACGCTACAGCACCTTTTTAGATGGCTTGCCCGACCCGGTGGTGGTTTACGACATGCAAGGGAGCGTGCAGTACCTGAACGCCGCCTTTGAGGAGACCTTTGGCTGGACCCACGGGGAATTGCTGAACAAGCGCATAGATTATGTGCCCGCGGAGTGCGTCGAGGAAACCAGCCGGGCCATAAAGGACATGAAAAGCGGCAGGCACGTCAGGAACCTGACCACCAAGCGCTTCACCAAGGACGGGGCCGTCCGGGACATCGTCATCAGCGCCG
>CAZDRW010000320.1:0-3758 GCA_964507555.1 uncultured Desulfarculaceae bacterium | reverse complement strand
TGGACGTGATTATCAGCAATTCGCCCTATCACGACCAGTTTGGCAACCAAGCCGGCAACATTGTGATCATAAGGGACGTGACTGCCCTGGCCCAAGCCCAGGCCCAATTGCGCGAAAGCGAAGAACGCTATCGCTCCCTAGCTGAAAACTCACCCTATGGCCTTTTTTTGTTCGATATAGTTACCGGACGGATTTTCTACGCCAACAGTCAATTGGTCAACCTGTTCGGTTACACGAGTGAAGAAATTGCAAACATAACTATTTGGGATGTGATCGATCCCGCTGAACACGATATCGTCCAAAAGCGGCTGAAACAGCGTGTGGAGGACGAACCCCTGCCACAGGGATACGTTTACACCGGCCTCCACAAGGATGGCTCCCGCATCAGGTTCAAGATATCCACCGCTATGGTGCAAAGCGGGGGCAGGCAGGTTTTACAAGGGATCATAAGCGATGTGACCAATGAAGAGCTGATGGAACGGCAACTGCACCAGGCCCAAAAAATGGAGGCGGTGGGGACCTTGGCTGGAGGCGTGGCGCATGAATTCAACAACCTGCTGATGGCCATCCGGGGCTATTCCCAACTGCTCACCGCCCGCGATAATCTGGATACCACGGTGCGGGAGCATTTGGAGAAAATCACCCAGACCACCCGCCGGGCCGCGGATTTGGCCAACACCATGCTCAGCTTTTCCCGGCCCGAAACCGGCAACAAGGAGCCGATGGATCTCAACCAAGCCTTGCTCAATGTGCATGGACTATTGCAGGGGACCCTGCCGCCCAATATCGAACAGAAGATGGAGCTTAAGCCCGGCCTGCCCTTGCTGCTGGCCAACCCCAACCAATTGGAGCAGGTTTTCCTGAACCTGGCGGTTAACGCCCGCGACGCTATGCCGGCCGGCGGTGAGCTGACCTTGCGCACCGATTGGCGGCGGGCGGACGTCGGCTTCCGCGCCACCCGCAATTGGGCTTCGGAAGAGATCTATGCCGAAGTTACCGTGGAAGACACCGGCCTAGGCATGGACGATGATGTGCTGGCCCGCATCTTCGAGCCCTTTTTCACCACCAAGGAGCCCGGCCAAGGCACCGGCTTGGGGCTATTTGTGGCATATTCCATAATCACCAACCACGGCGGTGGCCTAGAGGTGCAAAGCAGGCCGGGCCAAGGCACCTGCTTTACAATTTATCTGCCAGCCCAGGCCGGGCTAAAAAGAGAGATACTCCAACCCAAGCCCAGGGAGAAACTCCCCATGGGAGAGGGGCAGAGGATATTGGTGGTGGATGACGAGGCTTCCTTGCGCGAGATCACGCGCGAGGCGTTGCAGTCCTGCGGTTATGAAACCAATGAGGCCGCCAATGGACGCGAGGCCTTGGAGCGCTACCAAGAGAAGATGCGGCAAGGCCAGCCTTTTGATTTGGTGCTGTTGGATCTGGCCATGCCGGTCATGGACGGAACCGCATGCTTCAGCCGGCTGATATCAATCGATCCGTCGGCCCGGGTTATTATCACCACTGGCCATGCTCATACCCAGCTGGATATTGAAAGCCTGACCACGCAGCCGCATTACATAATCAAAAAGCCCTTCGATCTCTCCAATCTTTTAAGGATAGTTAACCGGGCGCTGCATTCCCTCCAATAGCAGCCGGTTGCCGCTCCGGTCCAACCAGCCTCCAGACAGTTTTGCGCGCTGACCAGATGCGGGACTTTTGCACCCGGACTTGACAAGCCGAGCCAAGACAATTTATAGTTACCTCATGAAGAAAACATATTTCGCATAGCGAAACCTAACCTTGGAGACTTCATGCCACGGGCATCCGCGGACAAAACTCGTTATTTTCTACAATCCCTGGCCAAAGGGCTGACCGTGCTGCAGGCCATGGCAGAGGCGAACCAACCCATGACCTTGTCGGACATCGCCCGCGCCGCCGCCACCAGCAACGCCACGGCAACCCGCATCTGCTATACCCTAACCCAAATGGGCTTTATCGACCGTGACGCGCAGCGCCGCTTTTTCATCACTCCCAGGATCCTCTCCCTGGGCCATTCGGCGGTTTGTTCCCTGGGCTGGCGCAACGTTGCCCAGCACTATTTGGAGCGGCTGTCGTTTGAATTGAAAGAAACCGTAAACCTGTCGGTGCTGGACGGGCATGAGCTTATCTACATAGCGCGGGTGAATACCGACCGGATATTGCCGTTTGATTTGCAATTGGGTTCCAGGCTGCCGGTTTACTGCACTTCCATGGGCAAGGCGCTGGTGGCCTTCAGCCCGCCGGAGACGGTAAGCGAGATACTGAAAAAGGTGACCTTCGCAGCGCTCACCCACCGTACCATAACCAACCGCGATCAATACCTGGCCGATTTGGAAAAAGTCCGGGCCAAGGGCTATGCGGTGAATGACGAAGAACTCTCGGTGGGGTTGCGTTCGGTGGCTACGCCTATCTTAGACAGCCAAGGCTGGAGCCAGGCGGCCATCAATATAGCAGTGCCTACCACCCGCTATAGCGTGGAAAGGTTGGAAAACGAATTGGCGCCGGCTGCCATGAGAACCGCGCGGGAGATCATGCGCGCCTTGGGAACCGGCAGCCGACGAATGGCAGCCGCAAGCTGAGGAGGATGGTTCCTTGGACAAGCTAATCATAACCGCCGCCCCCACCGGCTCCATGCCGCGCAAGGAAAAGACGCCCCATGTCCCGGTTACCGCTGATGAGATAACCGAGAACGCCTTGCGCTGCGAAGACGCCGGAGCCTCGATTCTGCATATCCACGTACGTGACGAAAATCAAAACCCCTCGGACGATCCCCAAAAGTTCCGCGAGGTGGTGGACAAGCTTGCCGGCCGCACCAATTTGATCCTGCAAATTTCCACCGGCGGCCGGGCAGGCGTGGGCCTGGACAGCAGGATAAAACGTCTGGCCGCACACACCGAAATGGCCTCGCTCACCACCGGTTCGGTCAACTTCCCCAACTCAGCCTATATAAACGAACCCTCTTTGGTGGAGGATCTGGCCAGGGAAATGCTGCGCCTGGGCATCAAACCGGAGATGGAATGCTTTGATCTGAGCATGATCAACAACGGCATCCTTTTGCAGCAAGCTGGCTTGGCTAAAGCTCCCCTGCACTTCAATTTTGTCCTGGGCCTAAAGGGCGCCATCCCGGCCAGCATAGAGAACCTGGTGCATATGCGGTCCTGCCTGCCCGCTGGTGCTACCTGGACCGTATCCGGCATGGGAGCCAACCAGTTGGTGATGGGCGCGCACGCCATCATCATGGGAGGACACGTGCGGGTGGGCCTGGAGGACAACATTTATTACCGCAAGGGCGAACTGGCCTCCAATCAGCAACTGATCGAGAGAATGGCGCGTCTGGCCCGCGAAATGGGCCGTGAGGTTGCCAGCCCCGACGAAGCGCGGAAGATCCTTAGCTTGAGTGCTAAATAGCGAACCGGCTTAAAGCATTGCGCGCAAAAAACATTACCATCCCCCATGGCGATGTTTTCCCGGACAGCCAGAACCCGCTGCCCACGGCTGCGCGCGCCCACGGCAGGTGCATCTAAGAGCACCAGGGCTGCCGAGTTGGGGCGTGCGCCTGCTCCAGGACCGAATGACCCTGCCTCCTACACCAATTCAGCCCAGACTGCGCATGATGCTGAACGGACCGCTGACCGGCAGCAAAGCCCCACCAGCATCCCGCGGCGGTGGTCGGGCTGAAGCCTGCCGGGTGAGGCGAGCGGACGATCTCTGGCAGTATCCCCGCCGTT
>CAZDRW010000319.1:0-4803 GCA_964507555.1 uncultured Desulfarculaceae bacterium | reverse complement strand
ATTCATTGTTGATCCAGAAGGCCAAGGCCATCCCTTTGCCGCCTTGTTCAGCTTGAACATGCTGGTCAACACCAAGGAGGGTTGCAGCTATTCCGCCGAGGAGCTTAGCGACTTCATGGCCCTGGCGGGACTATCGAAGATAGAGCAGATGGGAACAACCCGCGAAAAGGCGCCGGCCAGGCTGGTGCGGGGCATAAAGGCGGCATAGCCAATGCCTATCATTGACGGCTTGATTAATCGTATTTGCCGATGGCTGGCTTAAGCTGATTAGGCTGATATCTGGGGGGAGACTAAAAGACCGGGGCCGGGGCTAAACGCTGATGACCTTGTCCGCCAACTGCAGGCTGGTGACTACGTCCAGCATGTTGGTGGTTTCGCCCACCTGCTTTTTGTCCATGAGCTTGAAGAACTCCAAGCAGGTTCCGCAGACCAGGATGCTCACGCCTTTTTTTTGCAGGTCTCTTAGGGCATCGAGGCTCTCGGAACCTTCCACGCAGAGTTTGACCCCGCTGTTGACGAACACCAGCCGCCACAGCTCGGAGTCCATCTCCTGTAAGGTCAAGAGGAAATTCTTCATGAGCCCCGCGCCCAAGGTGTCGTCGCCGCGGCCGATGCGGTCGGCTTTAATGAACACCGCGATGCGGCGCTGGCCGCCCACAGCGCAGCTGTATGACTCGGCCGGAGGCGACTCGGCCGCGGGCTTGAAGTTGGCGTCCAAGACGCCCGCGATCAAATAGTCCCCGCCCTGGGCCGTGACCGTGGCGGCATAGCCCCTGGTGGAAAGAAAACGGCTTACGTTTTGGCTGGCGGCCGAATTGTCCACCACGATCTCGATGGTCTGGGGAGCGTCCGACTCTATGAGTTCCTTGGTCCGCATCACCGGCTGCGGACAGGCCAGTCCTCGGCAATCAAGCATGTGGCCTCCTTGGCAAGAGTTAGCAAGGAATTGTATCAGAACTCCCGGCCATAGGCAGGGCCGGTTGAGGCTCTATTTAATGAAAGGTATTTTAAGGCGGTTTCTCAGCTAAAGCATGCCCACCCGGATCAAGTCTTTAAGCCGGCCGGGGCTCATCTTCTCCAACTGGGCCAGCATGCGCTGGAAGATGAGCGCCGATACCAAGGCGTCGCCGGCGGCGGTATGGCGGTCGGCGTTGGAAAGCCCATAGCGCTCCACCAAGGCGTCTAGGCCGCATTGATGCCGGTTGCGGTTTATGCCGTAGGGGTCTGAAGGCAGCACCACGCCCTGGCACATGCGCACCAGATCGATGACCAGGTTTTGCAGATTAAAGCCATAGAGGCGCTGCATGGTGAAGTTGGTGAAGTGCAGATCGAACTCCGCGTAATGGGCGACTAATATGTCGGCGCCCAGCCAGGCCAAAAAATCCTGAAACACCTCCGCCGCGTGGCGGGCGCCAGCCACCTGATCCGGTTTGATGCCGTGAATCTTGATTGACTCCACCGGGATGTTGCGTCCGGGATTGACCAGTTCGGTGAAGCTGTCGCCCAGAAAAACTTGGCCGTTTTGCACGCGCACCGCGGCCACCGAGATGACGCGGTCGCTTTCGATGGACAGCCCCGTGGTCTCCAGGTCCATGACCACGAAGCCGTATTCCCGTGCCCGGCGGGAGGGGTCCAAGTGATCCAGGGCCGCCAGGTTGGCCGTGGCCAACTCAGGCAGTCCGCGGTTCCTTAGTTTCAAGCGGATCGCTTTGTTCAGAAGCTTGGCCTTGGTGAGCGACAAATGAATCCGCCTCCCTTGGTGCGCATTGCCGATCGCTATCACATCCGCCATAGATTAACAAAAACCTGGCCAATGGCGTAAGGCCATAGGAGGGCATGACCTGGGCCCGGGCGTTTAGGCCCGGGCCCATTTTTTAGGCGGATCGAAGGGCTATTTCTTTTTGCCAGCGTAGGCGTGCTGGAATTGGTCCACCAGTTCCTTTAGCTTCTTGACTACCGCCAGATCCACGCTCTGCTTGGCCTTCATGGCGTAGACCGAGAGATGGTGCAGAAGCTCCAGCTTGTTTTGATAAGCCGCATAGGCGGGATCTCCCTTGGCCACCGGCTTGACCCGCTGGGTGAGGAAGTACTGCCATACCGTGTTCTGCAGCTTGGTGGCGTGTATTTCCTTGGTGTTTATCCAACGCACCAGCTGATTGTAGTTCTTGGGGCTGGCGGCGCTTAGTTCGGCGATTTGCTGCATGGCCTTTTCTATGGTGGCAATGTCCTCCTGCATGTCGCCGAAGCGGTTGTCGTCGCCGTAGATGCCGCAGGGCACTTCGCAATGAGCGTAGGCGATCATTGGGACTACCAGCATTGCGGCAAGCATCAGGGAGAGGGTTATAGGCAAAGCTCGGGCTTTTCTCATGGCTCGTTTCTCCTTGCATTGGCATGGCAGGTTGGCGGGGCCGGGATCTGATTCCGGCCCCTTGCTATATTCTGCGCCCTGGTCGCGGGATAGGCAAATGCGGGAGAGCTTAGCCAAGGTTTTTTAGGGCCTCAAGCTGTGAATAATCTTTTCGGAGGCCTTAGGCTTCCCACACTTCCGGCTGCAGGGAGCCCATGCTCATATATTCGATGTGATAGGGTGTGATCTCCACCACGGCCAAATTGGGGTCGTCCGGACCCTGGAAATAGGCCTTGAGCTGGTCGAACCAGACCGCCTGGCGGCTGGCCTGGTCGGTCTTGATCAAGGGTTTGCCTTGGATCTGCACATAGGATTGGGCGCTCATGGGATCGGTGACGCCCAGGGTCAGGTGAACTTCGGGGTTTTTCTTGACCTGGGCCGCCTTGCGCGAGCCGTTGAAGGTGGCGAAGCGGATGACCAGGTTATGATCAGCCCAAGGCGTGACATAGCGCACCCAGGGCTTGCCGTCCTCGGTGAGGGTGGCGAAAGAGGCCAGGGTTGGCTGGCTCATCTTGGCTAGGATCTTTGCTTTTAGCTCGGACATGGGTTAGCTCCTTTTCTTGCCGGTTTGGGCAGGCTCCTGGGGGGCGGACTTGGCCCCGGTTTTTTTTCTTGGCTTTTTTCTTGGGCGGGAGGTTCGCGCTGTAGGCGTGGCCGCGTTTCAACCATTTCACGAGCTCCTGGGTTTCCCATACCACGCTTGGCGGCAGCACCACGAACTCCTTCATGACCCGGCCCGGCGTGGGCTCGAAAAGCCGGGCGCCGGGATGGCCTTCCCACAGCTCGGCGCGGTCCTTTTCATTAAGGCGCACCAAAAGCCTATCTTCATGCACCCCGGCAAACCAGTTGCCTTTGCTGAAATAGGCCGGGCAGCCTAACATGGGCTTGCTCTTGACCTCCAGGCCGGTCATGGCTTCCGCCAGGATGCGGCCCAGTTCGGCAGAGGGTTTTTGCCAAGCCATGAGCCTTCTCCTTTTTCCTCACATGCCACGGCAACCAGCGTCTACATGGGAAAGCAGGAGGCGAAAGCTTTCATGTGTTTTGGATTGCCCTTTATTTTGAGCTTGCCAGTCAAAAGGCAGCCAAGCAGCCCCCGGTCCTTGGCTAGAAACTCCAGCCAGGCGCGGCTGTCAGCGGTTAAAGTCAGATCGGCCTCGCCCTGCAGGCCTGGCAGCACCGCAAGCTTGCCGTGATCTATAATTACAGTTACCTGCAAATGATCATCACCAGTATAGTTAAAGTGGTAGCGGAGCGCAACTTTTTTTGCTCGGCCTGGCTGAAAAAGCAGGGGCAGCGCATTAAGGAACCCGCTCACCGAGTTAGCCCTAAGGCCATGGCTCACCCGCTTCATGGATTTATGGGGAAAGCGCCGGGCCACGTGTTCTTCGGCGTCCGAGCCCGGCACCACGAAGATGGTTTCCGGCCGGTCCATGAATGGCTTGACCACGTCTGCTATATAGGCTTTTTGATCATCTAAAAAGGGGCCGATGTTGCGCTCGCCGGCTGGGCAGACCGCCATGCAATAAGACGACTTGTTGCAGATGCCATAGGACAGGCTCTGCCACATGGAGACCGTCTCCGCGTCGCTTACGCGCCTGCGGAAGTCTTTGGCGCTTTTGCTTTCCGCCAGGGCCTGGGTCCAGCGGATGAAGCCGCCCATGCGGTCGCGGTAATTGTGGGTGAGGCAATTGACGAAGTTGAAGGCGCCGCCAGCTTGCACGGCCCCCACCGGGCAGACCGCGGCGCAGAGTTTGCAGCCGATGCAAGGCTCGTAGGCCAGAGGCTGGTCATAAACGTCGGCCCGCGCCGCGGCCAGCACGGTGCTTAGGATCACCCGGCTGCCCAGCTTGGGATGGATGAGAAGTCTGTGCAGGCCCATCTTGCCCAGGCCCGCCTCCTCGGCCACCGGTTTGTGGGAGACCTGCCACATTCCCTCGGGCCAGTTCTCCATGTTCATGGGAAATCCGGCGGGATAATAAAGCGAGGGAACTCCGGCTTCATTCAAGCGGGCGGCCAGCTCCGCGCCGATATCATCGGCCTTATAGAATGCGCGCAAGTACTCGCGGTCGGATAGCGCCCGGTTGGTCGCGCTCAGGTTGGCCGGGTTCAGGCCCATCACCATGCTGATGAGGGTTTGGGTGCGGGGAAAGGCCTGCAGGGTGGAATCGCGCCACTTGGCCAGGCCGGGCCGCTCCAACTCCACCAGGCCCACATCATCGGCGCCGCACTCCAGAGCCCAGGCCTTTATTTCTTCAGCAGAAAGCCGGTCCGTTTTTTGGGGTAACCGCCCTGCCGCTTCTGCTGCCCGGTAGTTGATTACCGTGGGGTGCTGTTCCAGGTTCATGCCAACCTCTCCCTTGCTAATAACATTCATACCAGTCGGTATGCATAAAGAT
>CAZDRW010000318.1:2251-4803 GCA_964507555.1 uncultured Desulfarculaceae bacterium | reverse complement strand
GGCGTGCGCGACGAGGCGGAGATCCGCGGGCACCGGCGCACCTACATCGGGGCCATGCCCGGCCGCATCATTCAGGGGCTGAAGACCGCCGGCGCCAACAACCCGGTATTCATGATCGACGAAGTTGACAAGGTGGGCGCCGACTTCAGGGGAGACCCCACCAGCGCGCTCTTGGAGGTGTTGGACCCAGAGCAAAACTATTCTTTCAGCGATCATTACCTGAACTTGCCCTTTGATCTCAGCAAGGTGATGTTCATCTGCACGGCCAACCTGGAGGACACCATCCCCGAGGCCCTTTACGACCGCATGGAAGTAATCGAGCTCTCGGGCTACACCGATGAAGACAAGATCGTCATTGCCCGGCGGCATTTGCTGCCTCGCCAGCTTAAAGATCACGGGCTTAAGCCCAGGCAGGTAAGCATAAGCGATTCGGCCATAATGGAGGCCACCCGCTCCTACACCAGGGAAGCTGGGTTGCGCAATCTGGAGCGCGAGTTGGCCGGCGTTTGCCGCAAGCTGGCCCGACGGGTGGCCGAGGGCGACAAAGGACCTTTTAAAGTGACCTCCGGCAATTTGCACAAGTTTTTAGGGGTGCCCAAATTCATTCCCGAGGATGAACGCGGCGAAGGGGAAGTGGGCGTGGCCACCGGGCTTGCCTGGACCGCCTATGGCGGTGAGGTGCTCCGGGTGGAGGTGTCACCCTTGGAAGGCAAGGGCAACCTGACCCTTACCGGCAGTTTGGGCGAGGTAATGCGCGAGAGCGCCCAGGCAGCTTTGTCGTACGTCAGAAGCCGTGCCAAGGAAATGGGACTTAAGCCCGATTTCTACGAGGACCTGGATTTGCACATGCACGTGCCTTCGGGTGCCATTCCCAAGGACGGCCCCAGCGCGGGGGTCACTATCTGCACCGCCATGGTGAGCGCCTTGTCGGGCATACCGGTTCGCGAGGACGTGGCCATGACCGGCGAGATCACCCTGACCGGCAAGGTGCTGCCCATCGGAGGACTCAAAGAGAAAGCCCTGGCCGCGCTGCGCTTGGGCCTTAAGATCTTGCTGGCTCCCGAGAAGAACAAGAAAGATGTGTCGGAGATTCCGGTTAAAGTGCGCCGGCAGCTCAAGATAAAGTTGGTGAACCACATGGATCAGGTGCTGGAGGCGGCCATGACCCGAAGCCCCTGGGCCAAGGACGCGCCCAAGAAAAAGCCGTCAGCCAAGAAAAAGGCCGCCGCCAAAAAAACGGGAGGCGCCAAAAGCGCGACAAAGAAATCGGCCGCCAAGAAGAAATCCACCCCCCGGAAAAAAGGCTAAGGCATGGCTCAGGTCCTCTACATAGACGCTTGCGGAGGGCTCTCCGGCGACATGCTGGCTGGCGCTTTTTTGGACCTGGGCTGGCCGCTGGCGCAACTCCAAGACTTGGTGCAGGCCATGCAGTTGCAGGGTGTCGGCGTTTCCCAGACGGTTGAAAGGCACATGGGCGTAGCGGCCAAGCGGCTGCAGGTGGAGATCAGGGATGATCAGCCGCACCGCCATCTGGCGCAGGTGTTGGCGGTCTTGCAGCGCCTGCCCAAGGAGGTGGCCGAGCCTGCCCGAAGAGTATTTGAGCGACTGGCTCAAGCCGAGGCCCGGGTGCATGGCATTAGCGCGGAGCAAGTACACTTCCACGAAGTGGGCGCGGCTGACGCCTTGGTGGATGTGGCGGCGTTCTGCGCTGGCTTGGCCTGGCTGAGTAGTCCGCGGGTGGTCTGTTCTCCTTTGCCGCTGGGCCGGGGATTCGTGGATTGCGCCCATGGGCGCTTGCCCCTGCCCGCGCCGGCGGTTCTCAATCTGGTGGAAGGATTGCCGGTGACGTCCTGGCCGGCCGATGAGGAGACGGTGACTCCCACAGGGGCGGCCTTAGTTTCCACCCTGGCCGCCGAGTTCGGCGCCATGCCTGAAATGCGCATCCAGCACACCGGCATCGGCGGCGGTTCGCGGCCCTCCACGGCGGGGCCCAACATAGTGCGTCTGCTATTGGGCGAAGACTCCCAAGGCCACGGCCATGGCGAGGTGGTGGAGATAGTCTGCCACTTGGATGACATGAGTCCCGAAGACTTGCCCATGGTTATCGAACGCCTGCTGGCGGCCGGGGCCTTGGACGCGGCCGCCGCGCCGCTCTATATGAAAAAGGGCAGACCCGGCTTGATGCTCATGGTGGTCTGCGCGCCGGAAAGGACCGATGAACTGGCCGGGCTGGTGCTTAACCAGACCAGCAGCCTGGGCGTAAGGCTCCGGCGCATGGACCGGCGCACCTTGTATCGGGAGATCATCAGCCTGGATAGCCCTTGGGGTGAGGTGCGGGTCAAACGGGCCCGCGCGGCCGATCCTGATGGGAAAAAATATTGGCGCTTTCACCCGGAGGCTGACGACGTGGCCCGCATCAGCCGGGAGACGGGGCTGGCCCCATCAGAGGTGCGGGAGCGCTTGGCCCGCTTGGCGGAAGAAAAATAAGGATCGGCGGAGAGTGGCGAAGACCGCCTTCTAATCAGGCCGCGCTGCTTATGAACTGATACCTT
>CAZDRW010000318.1:0-2241 GCA_964507555.1 uncultured Desulfarculaceae bacterium | reverse complement strand
CCTTCGCAAACCCTAACAGCCAAGCCATGATTCATTTGGACTCAATCTGTCCCACCGCACCGGCTGGCAGCCTAGTCTAGAAAAATTTCACGGCTGCGCTCTTGGCTGTCCACCAGATAGCGTAAGTGTCCCAGCGATTTTAGTTGCTCCTTCAGGGAACCAAGCTGGGCGCGGTCCAGGCCCTTGACCCGTATGAACAACCGCCGCCAACCCGGGGCCACCCGGTCGTATGATTGCAAAATGGCCACCACCCGGCCGCCGTTTTCGCGGATGACATCCGCCAACCTTATAAGAGAACCGGGAACGTCTTCCATCTCCAGCGAAAACTGAACGCCGCCCTGGGTCACGCCGGTGAGCGATATCAGCGCCCGGAAAATATCGCTTTGGGTGATTACCGCGACCGGGTTGCCGTTGTCATCCACCACCGGCAAGCCGCTTACCTTGCGCTGCAGCATGGTGAGCGCCGCCTCTTCCAGGGTTTCGTGAATATGGGCGGTGTAGGGATTTGGGGTCATGATGTCCCGTACCTTGACCTTATCATGCAGGCGCTTAATCTCCTCTGCGGGTGGAGGCATGGCTTCTGAGCTGCCGGCCCGTTTCAGGTCGCGGTCGGTGAGAATGCCGACCAGCTTGTCGTTTTCCACCACCGCCACCCGGCTCACCCGGTAGTCCTTGGTAAGCTGCAGGGCTTCGCCCAAAGAGGCCTCGGGATCAATACTCACCAGCCGAGTGCTCATCCAGTTAACCACCAGCATGCCAACCTCCTGCCTGAAGTGGAGCGCGTTTATCTAAATCTTAGCACGGACCAATCAGGCGGCGGCAACCAATGCTACTTAGCCAAGGCGCGCGCCCTGCCGTAACCTTTCAAGCCAATAAATGCAAGGCCGCGTCCAAGCGAGATGCGCTCAACAGGTGGATGCCTTTAGTCCTTCCATGCTTGCCCGGAGCGCTGAGCGCCCGTTTGAAGCCTTGGCGGGCCGCCTCACTCAAGCGGGCCGAGGTCCGGCTGACGGCCCGCAGTTCGCCCGCCAGGCCCACCTCGCCGAAGCAAACCACATCCGCCGGCACCGGGCGGGCGGCCAAGGAACTCATCACTGCCACGGCCACGGCTAAATCGGCCGCGGGCTCTGTGAGCTTTATGCCACCGGCGACATTGACAAAGACATCGTATCCCGAAAGATCCAGGCCGGCGTGAATGTTGAGCACCGCGCACAGCATGTTAAGCCGTCCCGGATCCACGCCCAAGGCCTGGCGGCGGGGCATGGCCAACCCCGAGGGGCTCACCAGGGCCTGTACTTCCACCAATAGCGGCCGGGTTCCGCTCATGGCGGCGCACACCGCTGAGCCCGGGGCATCGGCAGGCCGATGGGCCAGAAATACGGCTGAGGGATTTTGCACCGGTGCCAGGCCCAAATCGGTCATCTCGAAAACTCCGACTTCGTCGGTGGCCCCAAAGCGGTTTTTTACGGCCCGTAAGAGGCGCAGGCGCATGGCCGGCTCGCTTTCGAAATAAAGCACCGTGTCCACCAGGTGCTCCAATACCCGGGGACCGGCCAGGGAGCCTTCCTTGGTTACATGGCCCACCAGAAACAACGCCGTGCCGATTTCCTTGGCCAGATTGGCAAATTCGGCAGCGCAAAAACGCACCTGACCCACCGAGCCGGGCGCGCCGGCCAGTTCACCGGCCCGCACTGCCTGGATTGAATCCACGATCACGGCGCTGAAAGCCCCTTCCCGCCAGGCCGCCAAGATGGACTCCAAGCCGGTTTCGGGAAGCAGCATCACAGACTGGCCCGTGGCGCCGAGTCGGCCGGCCCTGAGCCCCACCTGGCGCGTGGATTCTTCGGCGGAAACATAAAGCACAGGCGCAGCGCCGGTTTCCAAAGAGGCGGCCAGCTGCAGCATCAGGGTGGATTTGCCGATACCGGGTTCGCCGCCTACCAGCACCACCATGCCGGCCACCAATCCTCCGCCCAGCACCCGGTCCAATTCGCTGAGCCCGGTCAGGGTCCGGGGAGCTTGGGCTTCGCGGGCGGCGGCCAAGGGTGTAAGCTTATATGTAATGGAATTGCCGGTAGATGTGGGAGCCAGCGGCTCTTCCACCAGGCTTTCCCAGGCTTGGCATGAGGGGCAGCGGCCCAGCCATTTGGGCGATACGGTTCCACAGGCTTGGCAAACAAAGCTGGCGCGGATCTTGGCCACAATGGGACTCCTTGGCTGGGGAGAGTGATCATCTTAGCT
>CAZDRW010000317.1:0-4806 GCA_964507555.1 uncultured Desulfarculaceae bacterium | reverse complement strand
GATTACAAGCTGCTCACCGCCAAAGACAAGCTACCGGTCACGCCCATCATTGTGGAGACCGACGATCCGGCCGGGCCTTACGGCGCCAAAGGCATCGGCGAACCGGGATGCGTGCCGTCATCGCCCGCTATAGCCAACGCCATTTATGACGCCATCGGTGTACGGATCAGCCAATTGCCCATGACGCCGGAACGGGTTTTAAAGGCGATCATGGAACACGAAAAATAGTCGCGAACCGCGGGCGGGACTTATATGACAAATAGGCAAGGCCTGCTCAACTCAACGCTCAATGCGACTGACGTCGCAAGCCAGCTTGGACTGGCTTGACAGCCTCTTGGGGTGGGTCATACAATTTACGCTGTCGTTTAAAGCCAAACCCGAGCCGCACTAGCGGACAAAGGGATTAACGTGACAGCCAAGTCCAAGCAGCGCAAACCGGATCCCTTGAGCCCCTTCCGGGTTATTGAAGCGCCTTATTATCATCCGGTGGGCGCGGAGCGGGAAGTGTTCCGCGCCGCCGCCGCCCAGCGCCTGCCTGTTTTGCTCAAAGGCCCCACGGGTTGCGGCAAGACCCGTTTCTTGAGGCACATGGCATATGAATTGGACCGGCCGCTGGTGACGGTGGCTTGTCACGAAGACCTTTCCGGCGCCGATTTGGTGGGCCGTTTCTTGATCCAGGACGGCGACACGGTGTGGCAGGACGGCCCGCTCACCCTGGCCGCGCGCCATGGCGGCATCTGCTACCTGGATGAGGTGGTGGAGGCGCGCAAGGATACGGTGGTGCTGATCCATCCCCTTACCGACGACCGCCGGCAGCTGCCCCTGGACAAGCTGGGCACCGTGATCAAGGCCCACCCCGACTTCCTCCTGGTGGTGTCCTACAACCCGGGCTACCAGTCGCTATTAAAGGAAATGAAGCCCTCCACCCGCCAGCGTTTCGTGGCCTTAAGCTTCGACTTTCCCCCGCCCGAGGTGGAGCGCCAGGTGGTTATGACCGAGAGCGGCGTGGGCCAGGACTTGGCCGCGCACCTGGTGGATCTGGCCGGACGCGCCCGGGGGCTCACCGAATACGGCCTCAGCGAGGGCGTTTCCACCCGGCTGGTGGTTTACACCGCCCAGCTGATAGCCCAGGGCATGGACCCCCACCTGGCCTGTGTCAGCGCCATGGTGGGTCCGGCCACTGACGACCCGGACCTAGCCCGCAGCCTGATTGAGTTGGTGGCCGACCATTTTCCGCCGGCAGGCTAACCATGAATCCCCGCGTCAAACATCCCCTGGACGAACGCTTGGCCGCCTTGGGCCTGGGACCGCGCCAGGTGGACTCTCTTTTGCCCGAACTGGCGGAGCTATCCGCCCCGATTCGTGAGACCGCCCTTGCCTTCGCCGCCCGGTTGGGCAAGCGGGCTTTGGAGGGCCTGCGCGCGGCGCTGGACTCCCTGCCCCGTATGGCTCCCGATTCTCCGGGCCTCAAATTATTGGAATCGGCTGAACCCGGTTTGGCGCTGGTCATTCTTAGGAACCTGCCTGAGTTGGAGCGGGCGCTGGGCCGCCAAGGCTTGGCGGAATGCATTCGCCTGGCCCGGGATTTGCCGCCGGGCGAGCAGACTGAGCTGGCCCAACGCGGGCCATACCTGCTCGGCGGTCTGGGTGGGCAATCCGCAGCCCGCCTGGCCCTGCGCTTGGCCGCGGCTCTGGCCCAGGCGAACGGCCGCGGTGCCTTGGCCGAATTGCGCCTCATCGCAAGCTCGGTCCACGGCCAGCGCCGGCCGCGCCTGCTTTTGGGCCTGACCCTGCGCTTAGCCAAGGAGCGTCCCGCGGCCGCCCGCAGCGTTCTGGAGAACTTCTCCCAAGGACCGGCCCACGGACTGGAGCCCGGCCATTTGTGCGCCTGGGTGATGGTCGGCCTGCGGCGCGAGCGGCTGGAGGGAGGCTTTTTTGCGCCGGATTCACTGGCAGGCCTAGCAGCGGCGGACCGGCTAAGCGGCGGCCTCAGCCTGGCCAGGCTGTTTACCTGGCTAGGCCCCTACGCCTCCTTGCATGCAGGACGCCACTTACGACTTGAGGCCAAAGACCGCGAAGCCAGCCTGCCTCACCTCGATCTGGAGGATCCCCACCGGCTGAGCTTGCCCCGATACCTTTCTCACGAGGTGCCTAGTCCGCTGAGCCTGGCCCGGGTCTTGTCCGTGTTGGCAGCACGCATGCGGCGGCTCGGTTTATATGAACTGACCGCCGCTCAAGTGCGCACCCTGCTGGCCAGCATGAATCGTTCAACGCCGGCCCTGCAGGAACTGCCCGCGCCGGCCTTGTTTTGTGCTGGCTTCAAAGCGCCGCTGTTGGCCGCCGCGCTTCTGGCCGTGTCCGCGGAAATCAAGATCCGGTCCGACCTGCATAAGCGCTTTCCCGGCCTGGCCCGCGACTTCCAGGTGTTGGACGATCTGCGCCGTGTATCGCCGCTGCCTTGGCCGGCTCTGGAACCAGCCGAGAGACTGCTGGGCCTGGTGGTGCTTTACCTGGCCGGAGGCGACAAGCCAGCTGAAGTTTTGCCCGGCGACTTTACGCTGGCCCAGGAATTGGCCGGTATCATGCAAGGGCAAGCCCCAGGTAGAGGTCCGCTGGAGTTAATGGAGCTGGCCGCAGAGATTTACCAGCGCCTGCCGGACGCTGCTTCCGCTCCGGCCCAAAAGTTACCCCACGCGGCGGCCTCCGCCTCGGCCGGGCCGGGCGGTCAGCAAGCGGAAGATTATCAACCCGGCCCCAACACGCCGCTATCCAACAAGCTGGGGCCTGGTATGGATGGAGCTCCGCCGCCCTGGGACCTGGACAGCCAGAACCAGCGCGAACCCCGCCTGTCCGAGCACCGCTATCCCGAGTGGGACCCGGCCTTGGGGAGGCTGGCGGCCAGCCGTGCCCTGGTCATCGAAAGGTCCGCGCCCCTGGGCGATGAAGCGGGGCTGCGCGCCGCGCTGGCGGACAAGGCCAGGATGGCCGCCGCTCTGGAGAGAGCCTTCCTCACCCTGGCCCCCAGCCAGCAGTCTTGGACCGGCCGCAGCGCCGACGGCCCCGAATTGGATATTAACGCTCTGGTGGCGGAGAGGGCCGAGCAGTTGGCGGGCTTCTCGCCGCGGGGCTTGGTATTCCGCCGGCGCCAGGCGCGCCTCAGGCAGATTTCCTGCGGCGTGCTGTGGGACGTCTCCGGCTCGACCCGTCACAACCTGGATGGAATGCAGCATAACGGCGCCCACCGCGAGCAGCTGGAAGCGGCCCGGGAAGCCCTGGCCCTGTTCGCCCAGGCCCTCACCGCGGCGGGGGATGAATTCGCCATGTGGGCCTATTCCGGGGTGGGTCCGGAAAGGGTGGACTTCTATTTGCTGAAGGGATTCCAAGAGGCCTGGAACGCACAGGTGCGGGCGCGGCTGGCGGGGCTCAGGCCGCTGACTCAAAATAGAGACGGCGCCGCTATCCGCCACGCTACCCGCCTCCTGGCTGAGCGCTCTTCCCGCCGGCGCCTGCTCATCATCATCACCGACGGCCGGCCGGACGATTATGCTTACGGCCCCGCCGTGGCGGGACGCGACTTGGCTTTGGCCCTGGGGGCCGCCAAGGCTGTTGCAGTGCGCCCGGTAGCGGTATTATTAAGCCCCAAAGGCCGCAGGCCCCATGAGGCCTATAGCCAAGTGCCCCACATTATCATCAGGGACCTGGACGGCTTGGCCCGCTGGCTGCCCAGGCTTTATCGCAAACTGACCAACTGATGCCTGAAGCGGAGCACTGTGACGCGGCCTTTAGGCGAAGAAATAAAAGCGAAGCCATGGCCACCCGTATTGACATTGCCAAGCTCTTAGCTGCGCATCATTAATGAGGACCGATCATGAACCATACCGGACAACAGAATTCGAAAACCAATGATGAGTCCGCGCTCTCGCTGCGCGGCATGAAGGTGTTGGTCAGGGGTGCCGGGGAGATGGCCACCGGCGTGGCCTGCCGCCTGGCCCGCGCCGGCTTTCAGGTGCTGATGACCGAGACGCCTAACCCCTTGGCCGTGCGCCGGGCGGTGAGCTTCTGCGAAGCGGTGCACGACGGCGTAAAGACCGTGGAGGATCTCACCGCCCGCCTCATCCAGGACCCCGGCCAGGCGGACGGGCTTTGGCGGCAGGGCCAGTTGCCGGTGCTGGTGGACCCCGAGATGAAGTGTCTCGGCGAACTGCAACCCTCGGTCATCGTGGATGCGCTTTTGGCCAAAAGGAACATCGGCCTGCGCCGGGGCATGGCTCCTTTGACCATCGGCCTGGGGCCGGGCTTCAAGGCGCCCGGCGAGGTGGACTTGGCCATTGAGACCAATCGCGGGCACAACCTGGGACGCTTGATCTATGAGGGCGAGCCCGAGGCCAACACCGGCGTGCCCGGCGATATCGCGGGCTACACCCACCAGCGGGTGCTGCGGGCCCCGGCTGAGGGAGTATTTGAAACCAAACGCAAGCTGGGCGATGCCGTGAAGGCCGGCGAAACCGTGGCCCTGGTGAACGGGCAACCGGTCAGCGCCCAGTTGGACGGCGTTTTGCGGGGACTTATCCGGCCCGGCTGCCAAGTAAGCAAGGGCCTCAAGGTGGGCGATGTGGACCCCAGAGGCAAAATCGAGTACCTTGACACTATAAGCGAGAAGGCCAGGGCCATAGGCGGCTCGGTGCTGGAGGGCATCGTGGTCAGTGACAAGATGCAGAAGACCGTCACCGTCAGGACCGAGTACATCATAAAGGTGCAGAAATATGACAGGATGAAAAGGCGCCACACGAAAATCAAGGCCCGCAA
>CAZDRW010000316.1:0-4808 GCA_964507555.1 uncultured Desulfarculaceae bacterium | reverse complement strand
GCCTCCAGGGCCACGGTCCAGGCCAAGGGACGATCTAGGGACTTTAGGAGGTAGTTGCCTGAAAAAAGGTTCAGCTCAAAGGGGGTACGCCGGTTTGATTCCAGCACCAGGCCGTCGCTCAAACGGGCCACCCGTATTCGCCAGCCCGGTTCGCGGCCGTTTTCATCCAAGGCCTCCACCTTGAGCTTGGCCTTGCCGCCCACTGGAACTTCGCTGAGGCCAGAGGGCGCCACGCTGATTTTGGGCGGCGGTGGGGCCGGGCCGGTGGGAGCGGCGCTGGGCCAGACCAAGGTGTAGACCCCGGGCAGGCATTGCTGTACCCGTCCGCTGACGCCCTGGCGGTCGCTGAAAAGGGCCTCGTGCTGCTCCAGACCATAGGTTAGCCTAAGCGGCCGGTTGGCTTGGTCATGGGCTTTTATCAAGAGCCGGGCCGGGGTAAGGCTGGTGAGCACCGCCCGATGCAAAAGCGTGAGCACCCGGCTGGGATCAGGAGCCAGGAAATAGGCGCCGCCTCCGGCCAGGGACAATTGGGCCAGAGAGCTTGGCTTGTCGCGGGGGGCCAGGCCCAGCACATGCACGAATATTTTGTCGCTGTTTAATATGGAAGGGAATGTGAACCCCTCGGGCGGACCCTGGGCCGCAATGACGATGAGGCTGCCGCCGCCCCGTTCTTGCAGCCAGCGGCCGGCCGCTTCCATGGCCAAAAGCAGGTCAGGCTGGGAGGTGGCGGCCTGGGGGAGTTTCAGATCGATTTCTTTCAGTTCCAGGGAAGTGGCGGGAGGCGCCAGCGCCTCCGCCTTGCCGTAGCCGGCCAGCCATACTCCTGCGCTGATCCTTAGCGGCAAGGTGCGCAATTCCAAATTCAGCGCCTTTTCCACCGCCTCGCTGCGTTTTTGGCCTAGCCAGGGGCTCAGCATGCCCGCCGAATGCTCCACCACGATGGCTAGACTCCAAGGCGCGCCCATTGGTCCGGCCGCTTGGGATGGCGTGCAGGCAACGAGCAGAAGCCAGATCAAAAGACCGACGGACAGTAAGAGTTTTCGTCCTGGCAAAGGCCTCCTCCTCGTGGTGGGTCTCTATCCAACATAAGAGACAAGCACCCGTTTATTCAAGGCGTTTATCCATAATAAGCCGCCGGGGCCCGGGGGCGGGTCATAAAAGGGCTGAAAAAAATGCCTTGACGCTGGGACTTACAGCCGTTAGCTTCCTTGGCCTATGGACCACCTTGCCCCTGGAGAGTCGGTGAACCTCATAGCCTGGCTTAGCCTGAGGCTGGCACCGGGCATAGGCAGCGTGCGCTTCACTAGGCTGGTGGAGGCGTTGGGTTCGCCGGAGGCGGTGTTGGCTGCGCCTTGGCAGCAGTTGGCCTCCATCAAGGGCATCCCCCAGCCCTTGGCCCAGAGCATCGCGGGAGGCGAGCTTTCAGCCAAGCCCGAGGCCGAGCTGCAAAGGCTGCAAGACATGGGCGCCCGGGTGGTGACCTTACTCCACAGCGAGTATCCGCCGCTTTTGAAAAGCGTGTTCGCCCCGCCGCCCCTACTTTTTGTCAGGGGCGATCTTCTGCCCTGTCACCAAGGCGCGGTTGCCATGGTGGGCTCGCGCTCCTACAGCCCCTATGGACGCCGGGTGGCGGAGGAGGTGGCCCGCGATCTGGCCCAGGCCGGGAAAAGCGTGGTTTCCGGCCTGGCGCGGGGCATAGACACCTCGGCCCATCAAGCGGCCTTGAAGGCCGGCGGGCACACGGTGGGGGTCCTGGGCTGCGGTTTGGATGTGGCCTATCCCCCGGAGAACCGGGAATTGATCGAGGAGATGGCCCAAAAGGGGGCGGTGCTGAGCGAGTTCCTTTTGGGCACCCCGCCGGCGGCCGGCAACTTTCCGGTGCGCAACCGGGTGATATCCGGTTTGGCCCAAGCGGTGGTGGTGGTGGAGGCCGGCCGCAAAAGCGGGTCTTTGATAACCGCGCGCCACGCCCTGGACCAGGGGCGCGAGGTGTTCGCGGTGCCCGGGCCGGTGGGCTCGCCCCAAAGCGAAGGCTGCCATGACCTGATCCGCCAGGGGGCCCGGCTCCTTAGCTCGGCGGTGGACCTTCTTGAGCCTGGTGCTCTCCTGTCCGCCTCGGCCATGGCGGCAGCGGTGGGCGGCGCCGCCCTGGCAGGGCCGGACGCTATGGATTTGCCGCCGGATTGGCGCAAGGTGCTGGAGATAACCAGCGCGGACCCGGTGCACGTTGATCTGATCATGCGCGAGAGCGGGCTAAAGCCCCAGGAAGTAACCGCCATCCTGGTTAGCCTGGAGATGGAGGGCCTGGTTGAACAACGGCCGGGCAAGTATTATGTTCGCTTGTAAGGCGCTAGCGGCTCATGGAGCCCAAGAGGCATTTATTAATGAGGCACCGGCCGGGACCTGATTTTGCGTAAATCGTACCTAGCCATTAAAGTTATAGAGATATGTCCAAGTCGTTACTGATAGTCGAATCGCCGGCCAAGGCCCGCACCATAAAGAAATACCTGGGCCCGGATTTCGAGGTCAAGGCCTCGGTGGGCCATGTGGTCGACCTGCCGCCCAAACGCCTGGGCGTGGATGTGGAAGCTGACTTCCAGCCCGAGTATCAGGTGATAAAGGGCAAGGAAAAGATCCTTAAGGAGTTGAAAATTGCTGCGGGCAATGTGGCCAACATATACCTGGCGCCTGACCCGGACCGCGAGGGCGAGGCCATCGCCTGGCACATCGCCGAGCAACTGGGCGGCCCCATAGAAAATTTCCACCGGGTGCTCTTCCACGAGTTGACTAAAAAGGCCATCCAGAAGGCGGTGGCCGAGCCAGGCGAACTGGACCTGCATCGCTATGAGAGCCAGCAGGCCCGGCGGGTGCTGGACCGGCTGGTGGGCTATCAGATTTCGCCGCTTTTGTGGGAAAAGGTAAAAGGGGGCTTAAGCGCCGGCCGGGTGCAGTCGGTGGCGCTCCGGCTGGTAGTGGAGCGCGAGCGCGATATCCAGGCCTTCGATCCCCAGGAATACTGGTCGGTCTCGGCCGAGCTTTTGGCCGATGAACCACCGCCTTTCATCGCGCGGCTGGTGAATGTAAGCGGCGACAAGTTCGAGCCCAAGAATCAGGAAGAGGCCGAGGCCGGGGTGGGCGCCATAACCGGCCAGCCCTTTGTGATAAACGAGATTAAAAGGCGCAAGCGCCAGCAAAAGGCCGCGCCGCCGTTTATCACCTCCACCCTGCAGCAGGAGGCCTACCGCAAGCTAGGCTTTTCCGCCAAAAAGACCATGACCCTGGCCCAGCGGCTCTATGAGGGCCAGGAGACCGACGAAGGCGCGGTGGGCCTCATCACCTACATGCGCACCGACTCCATCCGCCTGGCCGCCGAGGCGGTGGACGAGGTCCGTAAGCTAATCGCCTCGCGCTATGGCGCCGATTACCTGCCCAAGTCACCGCCGGTGTACAAATCCCGCTCCAGCGCCCAGGAGGCCCACGAAGCCATCCGGCCCACCAGCGCCTTCCGCACGCCCGAGGTGATGCAGAAATTTTTAAAGCGCGACGAGCTAAGGCTCTACCACCTCATCTGGAACCGTTTCGTGGCCTGCCAGATGGCCCCTGCCGTATTCGACCAGACCCAGGTGCAGATCCAGGCTGGCCAGGGTCTTCTTCGCGCCAGCGGCCAGGTCAAGGTCTTCCCCGGCTTCACCGCCGTGTACGAGGAAGGCAAGGATGAGGGCGCAAACGGCAATGGCGCGGACAAACCCCAGGAGGGCGTGCTGCCCAATCTGGAGGAGGGCCAGGAGCTCAAGCTCAAGGAGATCCTGCCCAAACAGCATTTCACCCAGCCGCCGCCGCGCTTCACCGAGGCCAGCCTGGTCAAGGAACTGGAGGAAAAGGGCATCGGCCGCCCCTCCACCTACGCCGCCATCCTCTCCACCCTGCAGGACCGCAACTATGTGGAAAAGGACGAGCGCAAGCGGCTTTTCCCCTCGGAGCTGGGCCGGGTGGTGAGCGATATATTGGTGGAGAGCTTCCCCCGCATCATGGAGGTGGGCTTCACCGCCGCCCTGGAGGAGAGCCTGGACCAGGTTGAGGAGGGCAAGGTCAACTGGCGCAAACTGTTGGGCGACTTTTACGGCCCCTTCAAGGAGGCCCTGGACGAGGCCAAGACCGGCATGCGCCAGGTCAAGGGCAAGGGCATGGCCACCGACATCAAATGCCCCACCTGCGGTAAGACCATGAACATCCGCTTGGGCAAGCACGGCGAGTTCCTGGCCTGCACCGGCTATCCCGAGTGCAGCAGTACCATGGATTTCCGCCGGGGCGAAAAGGGCGAGATCATCCCGGTGGAAGTCGAGCCCGGCCCCGAGGTGACCTGCTTGCAGTGCGGCCAGCCCATGCAGGTTAAAAAAGGCCCCTACGGCCCGTTTTTAGCCTGCAGCGGTTATCCCAAATGCAAGAACATCATGAACCTCGACGCCGACGGCAACCCCGCTCCCAAGCCCGAGCCCGAGAAGCTGGGCGAAAAGTGCCCTAAGTGCAAGGATGGTGAGCTGGTCATCAAGCCCACCCGCGACGGTGGCCGTTTCATTAGCTGCTCCAACTACCCCAAGTGCCGCTATTCCCGGGGCATCCCCCTGGGGGTGGATTGCCCGGAATGCGGCGGCCCCCTGGTGGAGAAGCGTTCCAAGCGGGGCAAGATTTTCTATGGCTGCGACAATTTCCCCAAGTGCAAATACGCTTCCTGGGACAAGCCTGTAAACGAGGCCTGCCCTGATTGCGGGCACGCCTTTTTAGTGGAAAAGACCACCAAGGCCGGCACC
>CAZDRW010000315.1:0-4812 GCA_964507555.1 uncultured Desulfarculaceae bacterium | reverse complement strand
TGCCGTCCTTTTCCACGAACACGTTGCGCTCGCCGCCCTTATCCACCAGGGCGGTGAGGGGAGCCGTGACCGCGCCGTCGATCTCGCGGCGCAGGAAGGCCACGCGGCCGATCATGCCCGGCCGGATTTTGCCGCCGCTGTTATCCACGTCCACCCAGACCTCGAAGGTCTTGGTGACCGGGTCTGCCTTGTAGGCCACGAAACTTAAAGACCCCAGCTGCTTGTCGTCGGGATAGGCGTCCACGAAAACCATGGCCTGCTGGCCGGACTTGAGATAGCGCACGTCCATCTCCGGCACGTTGCACTTGATGCGGATGCGGGCCACATCCACCACCTCGGCTAGGGGATCGCCCCGCCGCACGTACTCGCCCGGGTCCACGTATACCTTGTTGATCCTCCCGGCGATGGGGGAGTGCACGAAACCTTTTTGATAGGCGATCTTGGCCCGCCGCAGATCGCTCTCGCTGAGCGTCTTCTGGGTGAGCGCCTTGTCCAGGTCCTCTTGGGAAACCACCTTGCGCTGGTGCAGCTTCTGGCGGCGCTCGGCCTGGCCGCGGGCCAGTTCATAAGCGGCCTGGGCGCTTTCCATGGCCGCCTTGTTGGCGTCCACGTCGATCTTGGCCAGGAGCTGGCCTTTTTTCACCTGATGCCCCTCGCGGATGCCGGCCCATTGCACCTGCCCATCCAACTCGGAGGCCAGGAGAACGTCCTGGTAGGATTCGGCCGCGCCGGGCAGGACCATGACGTCCTTGAGGGTCACCGGCTCGACCACCTCGATGCCGATAGGTATGGCCGGGGCGACTTGCTTGGTGGCGTGGGCCTCGGATTTGGCATCGCCGCAAGCGGTCAGGGTCATCATAAAAAGTAGAGTCGCCGCGAGCATAAGCGCAGCAGGCAGGCGGCGGGCAAAGGCCGCAATATTGCTAAAGCGAACTGCTTTATAGCAATGGGTTGACATCGGAAACCCCCCGGGTTCTGCTTGGCGACAGGGAAAGAAAAATACTCCATTGATCGGGGGCAAATATACCTTGCAAGGGATGGTTGTCAATAGTAAACTGCACCGTGTAGTTTACATTTGGACGACGCTGTGCAATGCAAAATTATGGACTTTAATTCGAAGAGTACAACAGCGGGGGGATTTCCACCGGATAGGGACAAAGGCATGGCCCCGGCGGCTGAAAAAAACAAGCAAGCAAGCCGGGGAGGGTGGGGCGCGCCCCTGCGCACGCTCACCCAGCGCAAAGGCTTTGACATTCTGCAGGGGGCGGTGCAGGAATTCCAGGCCAAGGGCTTTTTGGCCACCAGCATGGACGCCGTCGCCGCCCGGGCCGGGGTCTCCAAGCGCACGGTCTATAACCACTTCGCTAGCAAGGAAAACCTTTTCCAGGCTGTGGTGCTGGAGCTTATCGAACAGAAAGCCCAGACCCAGGTCTATGAATATCGGCCGGAGCAACCCCTGGCTGCGCAAGTCAAGGAAATCGCCCAGCAACAGATTGAATATTTCACCAAACCCGGCCGCCTATCCCTGGCCCGGGTGGTGGTGTCCGAAAGCATCCGGCGCCCGGAAATGGGTAAATGGATCTACCAGAAAATAGACAAGCTTCAGGGCGGGCTGGTGGGCTGGATAAAGCAGGCCGCGGCGGACGGCCGCCTGCAGGCGCCGGACCCGGTGCTGGCCGCCCGCCTTTTTAACAGCCTGATCGGGGGCATGGCTTTCTGGCCGCTGGTGCTGGGAGGCAGGCAAGCCCTGCGCGGACAGAAGCTCGCAGACCTGGCCCAAGCCATCACCGGCATGTTTTTGGGGCATTTCGGGAGGGGGCCAAGCTAAGCCCCTTCCCCGGCATAGCTTGGACAGCCCAAGCCGAAGCCGGGACCCTTACCCGCCGCCGGCGCAAATTGATCCTGTTGACCGCAAAGGCCGCATAACGCTACTATTAAATAGGCACAAGCGGCCTCAGCAACGATCCTGCGAAATGACCAATCCCGGAACCTGCCTGCCCCCTGTTGCCGCCGGCAATCAAGGCACTCGTGCTTGCATCCGGCATCGGGAGGGGATGACCATACGGCAATAGACCAAAAGCACCCGTGAGAGCTGGGATGCCTGCCTGGCCGCGGCCAGCGGAGGTTAAAGGGGAGATGCCTCGCCTTTAAGGGGAGGAGAGGATATGGCAAAAAAGCCTCTGGGCATCGTCATCTTTTGCTTCGGGTTGTTTCTGTTCAACTGGCCTATCTTGACCATTGCCGGCCGGGCCTCGCCGCTTTTATCCTATCTTTATCTTTTTATCGCGTGGGCGCTGATAATACTCCTGGCGTTCCTCTTGCCCAACCATGCAAAACCCCGCCCCCCGAACCGGACCCTAAACCCTGGCGAGGTTAATCTTTAGGGATGTTCAGCTCCACCACAGTGATCGCCGCGTTCATCGGCTACATGGTGCTGCTATTCTTTTTGGCCATGTGGGTGGAGCGGAGATCGCTTTTGGGCCGCAACCCGGCCAACAACCCCATCGTCTACTCGCTTTCCTTGGCGGTGTACTGCACCTCCTGGACCTTCTACGGCAGCGTGGGCAAGGCCGCCACCAGCGGCATGCTATTCCTGACGATTTACCTGGGGCCCACCCTGGTCATGGTTCTGGCCGGCCTGCTGCTTGTCAAGCTGATACGCCTGAAGTCGGCCCACCGCATCACCAGCATCGCCGACTTCATCTCGGCCCGCTACGGCAGCTCCCAAGCCTTGGCCGCCATAGCCACCTTAATCGCCCTGATAGGCATCGCGCCCTACATAGCGCTTCAGTTCAAGGCGGTTTCCTATACCATGAGCATCATAACGGTTCATGACGGCCCGTTTTCCGCCTGGCTCAGCCGCCAGGTGGGACCGCTCTTGGTGATCATGATGGCCTTGTTCACCAACATCTTCGGGGTTAGGCGTCTTGATCCCACCGAGCGCCATTCCGGCATGGTCATGGCGGTGGCAGCGGAGTCCATTGTCAAGCTGGTGGCCTTCTTGGCGGCCGGGCTGTTCGTGACCTATTCCTTTTACGGCGGCTTCGGCGATATGTTCGAGCGCATCGCCCAGCTGCCCCATAAGGGGCTTTTCAATTTCGGGGCGGGCGACCAGTCCTCTTATATCACCTGGACCACCTATCTTGTCCTGGCCATGGCGGCCATCCTGTTCCTGCCCAGGCAGTTCCACGTGGCGGTGGTGGAGAACTTCGAGGAAAAGCACGTGCGCACCGCCCGCTGGCTGTTCCCTCTCTACATGCTGCTCATAAACATCTTCGTGTTCCCCATCGCCATGGCCGGCCTTCTGCAGGGCAAATCCCCCCACCTGGCCGACGCCTTCGTGCTGCTCCTGCCCATGGACGCGGGGCAGCAATGGCTGTCGCTTTTGGTGTTCATCGGCGGATTTTCGGCGGCTACCAGCATGATCATGATCAGCTGCATGACCATGTCCACCATGATCACCAACCATCTCCTCCTGCCCTTGGCCAACTGGTTCCCGAGCCTGGCTTTCGTGCGGCGGAGCGTGCTGCAATGCCGCTGGCTGGCGGTGACCCTGGTGGTGCTCCTGGGCTACTGGTTCGAGACCGTCCTGGGCGAATCCTACGCCCTGGTAAACATGGGGATCATGTCTTTCGCGGCGGTGCTGCAGTTCGCACCTGCCATTCTCGGCGGCATCTTTTGGGAGCGCGGCAACAAAAGGGGCGCGCAACTGGGCTTGTGCGCCGGATTTCTGGTCTGGTTCTACACCCTGCTCTTGCCCGCTTTCGTGCACAGCGGCTGGATGTCGCCCTCCCTTTTGGAGCTGGGCCCTGGGGGCGTGGGTTTCTTAAGGCCCGAGCATCTCCTGGGCCTGAGCGGCCTGGACCCCTTAAGCCACTCGGTATTCTGGTCCCTTGTCTGCAACATCGGGTTCTACGTGTTGGGCTCCCTGTTTTGGGCGCCGGACGAAAGCGAGCTTAGGGTAGCCAACTCCTTTGTTTATTTCGGCGCCGGGGAGACCTTGTCCGTTGTCGCGGCCAAGGCCAAACCGCATATCCTCCTGGCTGAAAAAAAGAGGCTTTTCCTTGGCCTCCTGGAGTATTTCTTCAGCCGCGAGCGCGCCGAGGTGATTTTATTCAGGGCGCTGGACCAGGCAAATATAGCGAACAAGCAGATAATCACGGTGGTGGAGCTGGCCGAGCTGTACTCCCAGATGGAAAAATCCCTGGCCGGCGTGGTGGGGGCGGCCACCTCCCACCAGGCGATGGAGGGGGCGTCCATTTTCACCCCGCAAGAGGCCCGGGAGCTCTCGGCCATTTACGGCCAGGTTCTGGCCCGCCTCAACGTCTCGCCCCAGGATTTGAAGAAAAGGATCGACTATCACCAGGAGCGCGAGGCGCTCCTTACGCGTCACGCCGAGGAGCTGCAGGAAAAGATACTCCTATTGCAAGGGGAGATCGCCCTACGCAACAAGGCCGAGCTAGCGCTCCGGGAGAGCCAGGAGAAGTACCAGCTTCTCATCGACCACGCCTATGAGGGCATCGGGGTGTTCCAGGATGGCATGGTGCGTTTCGTCAACCCCCGGCTCTTGGAGATCTGGGGCTATAGCGAGGACGAGATAAAGAGGATCTCCTTGAATGATCTGGTCCATCCCGAGGACCGCCAAATGGTGCTCCAGCGTCACCTGCAGCGCCAAAAAGGCGAGGCTGTCCCCAATGTTTATCCTTTCCGCATCGTCACCAAGGACAAGCTGGTCAAGTGGGTCCAGATCTCGGCGGTGGGCATTGATTGGAACGGGCGCGGCGCGGCCCTGGCCTTTTTCACGGACATAAC
>CAZDRW010000314.1:0-4823 GCA_964507555.1 uncultured Desulfarculaceae bacterium | reverse complement strand
CAGCTTTTCCTCTCTGCAACAGGTGCGTGATGGGCTGCAACAGGTGAAAGTGGTTCCGGTGGTTGATCCGGAGCTTGGTAAACCTTTTCCCATGCACCTTATGGTTGTTGAGCCGAGCGGGAAAAGCCTAGTGATTGAATTCAAGAACGGGCGCCCGAAATTTTTTGAAAACCCCGTGGGCGTGATAACCAACAACCCCACCTTCGACTGGCACCTTACCAATTTGCGCAACTACGGCTATCTGTCGCAAAAGCCTTTTACGGCCAAAAAATGGGGCAAGTTGGAGATAACCCCATTGGCCGGCGGCTCTGGTTTTCTGGGATTGCCCGGCGACTTTACATCTCCTTCCCGATTCGTGCGCGCCACGGTTTTTGCCCAGACATCGCGCACCACCAAGGGTGGTCTTGACACGGTTCAGGAATTTTTCCGGATTTTGGACAGCTTCAACCTCGGGGCGAACCAGGCCGAAGGTTCGGATACATCCAAGACGGTATCGCTGCCGGCCAGTACGCAATACACTGTCGCCAATGACACTAATAACTTGGTCATTTACTATCACACCATGTTCAACCGGCGAGTCAGGAAGATCGACCTGAAAAAAGTCGATTTTGGCAAGAAGGGGATACGCAGTATCCCCCTGGACAAAAAGCGAATCCAGGATATCGAGGAAGTTACCTCGGGCCTGCGCTGACGCGCTTTTGGGCGGGGGAGCCTGAGGTTGCTTGCCAGCCGTCCCTTTGCCGACCCGCATTTGACCTGCTTGATCCCGGCGCTTAAGTTGGGTTCATTTCCCGGCCGCTGCCCGGACGGGTTTTTAAATGAATAGCGGCCCGCGCCTTGCTTGATAGTGCCAAGGCGTGGGCCGCTGATAGTTGGGAATGCCTATTTTATTTTAAAGGTGAGCGTGGCGGCTTTGCCCAGCACATCGCACTTGGCCTGGTCCTTATACGGGCTCTTATGGGAGACCTGCACCAGCCATAAGCCTGAATGCCAAAGTTTAACTTTCACGATTCCATCCGGGTTGGTCTTGGCGTAAAAGGCCATGGCCCTTTCCTTGCTGAAACCGGCGAAAGTTGCAGTGACCTCGGCATTGGCCAGGGGCTTGCCCGCCAACAGCACCTTGACCGGCAATTCACCGCCCGCCTTTATTCCAGCAGGGTTGGCCAGCGGCACGATCTCCAAGTCCTGGCCCAAGGGCTTGGACACGTCGCCCGCCTTGCCGCCTAGATTGACGATGGCCTTGGCGAACTTCACCGAACGGAAGCATTTAATAGCCTCCGGCACCTGGTCCTTGGTCTTGTTTACATAGCCGGCCGGGGATTTGGTGTAAAACTTGGCCTTGGTACCTCCGGCCACCACATAAGAGCCAGCGGCCAGGGGCTTTTCAGTGCGGAATTTCTTGTCAGCGCCCAGGGCAGTTTTGATCTTGCCCTTGGCTCCCACCACATAAGTCTCGGTTAGATCCTCCAGGCCAAGCTTATCGCCTTCGGGAAAGTCGTGGCCATAGAGTAATTCCATTGCCAGCTTTTCGCCGGCCTTGGCCTCGGGGCAGATGATCCAAGCCACGTGGGCATAAGCCGCGCCCGCGATCAGGCACATGCTCAAGCAGAGAACAACAGTCACAATCGCTTTACTTTTCTTCATGCTAATTCCTTCTTTCTGGTTTAGAAATTAACCCGCAGGGTCAGGTAGACCGAGAGCGGATCTTCGGGGGCATAAGTCATCTCGCCGTTGGTATAGCCGGCGTAATTGCTGTATTTCTCGTCGAACAGGTTGATCACATCCAGCTCCAAGCGGTACTTGGGGCTGAAGGCGTAGGAGAGCTGGGCGTTCACCACCTGGTGGCCGTCCAGGGTGAGCGTGTTGGCGCTGTTGATGTAGCGATCCGACACGTAGCGGAAGCGCAGGCGTCCGCCCAAGCCCAACGGCGGCTTGTAGCCCAGCTCCAGATTGACGATATGGTCCGGCACGCTGCTCAGGGTCTTGCCGTCATAGCTGACCCCGCCCGAGTTGTAGTTCAGGTACTCCGAGTGGATGTAGGCGTAGTCGGCGTGGAAATACCAGTTGGTGGCGGGATAGATGTTAACGCCCGCCTCCACCCCCTGCCGCCTGGTTTCGCCGGCGTTCTCCTGCTTGGTGGGGTCGTCCAGCTTGGCCTGGAAATCGTCGGTGGTATCCAGGCGCCACAGGGTCACGATGAAGTCGGCCCATTGAACCGGCTTGGCCCGGGCGCCCAACTCGTATTGGTTGCGGATGGCGGGGTTCAGGTTGTCGGCAATGAACAGGTCCTTGTCCCGCGGCAGGGCGAAGCCGCGCCCGTAATTGGCGAACAGCTCCCAATCCTTTTTCACGGTGTACACCAGGCCCGCCTTGGGGCTGAACACGTTGGGGCCGCTCAGGTCATAGGAGGCTGCGGGCAGCTTGTCGTCCAGATCGCCGCTGAAGGCGTCCAGGCGCGCGCCCAGGATCAGGCGCAGGGGCCCCACCACGGCATAGTCGAACTCGCCGTACAAAGAGGTGGTGTTCAGCTTCAGGTTGTAGTCTTGATATTTGCTGCCCCGTTTGCGTCCATCCCCCACCAATAGGTTCCAGCGCTCGCGGTTGTCGTCCTCGCGCATGAAGTCCAGGCCCAGGATCAGGCTGGCGGCGCGCTGTAAAAGCTTGCCCTGGAAGTTGTAGGAGGCGCCGGCGCCCAGCACGTTGCGCTGGAAGAGGCGCTCGTCGCCGTAGTTGCTGCCCGGCCTTTGCGCGGGCGAAAGCCAGTTCTGGTACCAGCGGGTGAAGTCCTGGGAATAGCCCCAGGTGTAGAACAAGAGCTTACTCTCGGCGCTCAGGCGGTAGCGCAGGTCCGCCCGCCCGTCAAAGCGCTTTTTCTTGCCGCCGTTGACGTCGGATACCGCTGAAGCGGGCCGCGAGTCATAGACTTGCTGGGGAATGTAGCCCGGCGCGTCCCAGGTGGAGTTGAAGAAGCGGAATCCCAGGGTGGCGTCCAGGCGGTCGCTGAAGCGGTAGGTCCAGCGCCCGGCCGCGTTCTGCTGATCCCAGTTGGAATTATCCTGATACCCGTCGGTGTGATAGAGCTTGCCGGCGTAGACTTGATCCAGCTTGCCGTCGCGCCGGGCCATGGTGAAAACCGCGTCCTGGGTGTTGAAGCTGCCGTAGCGCGCCTTGAAACGGGTGAAGTCGCCCTCTTTGATGGTGAGAAAGTGCACCACCCCGGCGCTGGCGTAGTTGCCGTAGAGCGCCGAGGAGGGGCCCTTGATGATCTCCACCCGCTCGATCTCCTCGGGGATGATGATGTTGGTGTCGGCGTAGCCGTCGGTTTCGTTCAAGGGCACGCCGTCCAGGAAGATGGCGGCGTCCGGCCCATGGGAGCAGGAGGTGAAGCCGCGCATCTGGAAGGCCGCGGCGGTGCCGCCTTGGTGGTACTGCTGGATGCTGATGCCCGGGCTTAAGGTGAGTATGTCCAGCGGGGTGGTGTAGATGCGGTCCACGATCTGGTCGTGATCCAAAAGCGTGGCGCTGGTGGCGTCCATGGTCTGCCGGGTGGCCTCGCCGCGCACCACCACCTCGTCCAGGGTGGCTGCCTTTTTCTTTTCCCTCGCCAGGGCCTGGGCATCCTGCTCTCCGGTGGGAGAGGGCTCGGCCGCGTATGCCGTGGGCAGGGCGGGGGGTGTGGCCAAGACTAGGGCGAAGGCCATGAATATGGCCCAGCCGCATGCCTTGGCGGCTAATGGTTTCATCTAACCAACTCCTTTCCTTTTCCATAAGCAAACAAACAGTTGATGCCTTGAAAGGAGCGCAGGATAATGGGAGCGGCAGATGGCCTAGGCCATCTCCACCGGGGAGGGCGGCGCTGTTACCTTGCCAGGGACCGCCGTCCTCCCTCCTTTTCCTTCGCTCGTTTATTTGCGGTTCTCTTGGTTCCCCTGCACAACTCCTTTCTCCAGCGCCTCTAATCTCCGGGCCGGAATAAAAAAAGGCCGCACCCCGCATGCCGGGGTAACGGCCTTCTTGACCAACTTATGCAGCCCGCATTAAACCTTGCGGGCCGGTTTATCGCCTAGTCGCTGGTTGCGTTTTCCGAAGCTTTGCTTGGCTTGAAAGCTATGCGCACTTCTGTGGGCTGGCCTCCGGAGGGTTTTACCGACCAGGCGGGCTTGATATTAGCGAGGACGCAATGGAGTGTCAACTCATAAACAGCATATGGCCCTAGGTAATTTACGGCAAGTCAAGGGGAGGGTGGAACTTAGCGGCCCAAAAGGGTAGTCTCTAGGACTGCGACGCCTAAACCACAGGGGGCCCGGTCATGGACGAGGACATACAAAAAACCGAAAGCGGCGAGCCGGAGGCCGAGCCCCAATGGGACGACCCGGAAACCCGGTGGAAACAGGCCAACGAGGCCTGGCTGCAGGCTCATTGGAAGATCGTATTGCCCGTGATCCTGGTTCTGGCATTTGTCGTGTTCATCCTGCCCTGGGTCTTTTTTTCCTTTCTTGTGGCGCTCGGCATCCAAATCTTCGGCGCCCTGGCCTTTTGGGTGGTGGCCCAGCGCTACACCACCGCCTTTGACAAGAAGCGCTCCTAAGCGCGCCTTAGGGCTTCGGCTTGTACAGCTTCTTGTAATACGTGCCTGAGGTGTAGAGCGCGGCCAGGGGGTTGTGGCCGGTGACCCGGTCCTTTACCGCCAGCACCGTACACGGCGCTTTGCTGGCTTGCATGAAAAGCGAGTCGTGCCCCACGCATAAGCCCAGGATCACGTTGAGCTGAACGCCCGCCTCGGCTAAAAGCTTGGCCTGGTAGATGGGGTTGCACATGGCCTC
>CAZDRW010000313.1:3361-4824 GCA_964507555.1 uncultured Desulfarculaceae bacterium | reverse complement strand
CGCTTCGGGACCGGGTGGCCGCGGCCAGCCGGCCGCTCATGGCCTGCGCCCGGGCCCTGGCCACCCTGGACGTGCTGAACGCTCTGGCCCGTCTGGCGGTGAGCCGGCGCTACGTGCGGCCACAGATGAGCGAAAACGGCTCCCTGGAGATCATAGGTGGCCGCCATCCCGTGGTGGAGCAGATGCTGCCCGAGGGCGATTTCGTGCCCAACGATTTATGGCTGGACATGAGCGAGCAGCAGGTGATGATAATCACCGGGCCCAACATGGCGGGCAAATCCACCATCCTGCGCCAGGCCGCGCTCATCGTGCTCCTGGCCCAGGCTGGCTCCTTCGTGCCGGCCGATTCCGCCGCCCTGCCCCTGGTGGACCGCATCTTCACCCGGGTGGGCGCCATGGACGACCTGGCCGGCGGGCGCTCCACCTTCATGGTGGAGATGACCGAGACCAGCCAGATCCTGCAAAAGGCCACCCCACGCTCCCTGGTGATCCTGGACGAGGTGGGGCGCGGCACCAGCACCTTTGACGGGCTTTCCATCGCCTGGGCCGTGGCCGAGCATTTGCACGATCTGGCCGGCCAGGGCGTGAAGACGCTGTTTGCCACCCACTACCATGAGCTCACCGAGTTGGCCGCCCAACTGCCGCGGGTGAAGAACTTCAACGTGGCGGTCAAGGAATACAAAGGCCATATCGTGTTTTTGCGCAAGCTCACTCCCGGCGGAGTGAGCCGCTCCTACGGCATCGCGGTGGCGCGCCTGGCCGGGGTGCCGGAGGGCGTCCTGAACCGGGCGCGGGAAATACTGAACCGGCTGGAGGACGGCTCCAAGGCCGCACCACGGCTGCCCTCGCCCGGAGATCCAGGAGGGGCCGCAGCCGCGGCTCAGATGGGCCTTTTCCAGCCCGCCTCGCACCCGGCTCTCAAGCGCCTGGCTGAATTGGATTTGAACGCCCTCACGCCCTTGGAGGCCCTCAACCTGTTGGACGAGTTGAAAAATGCCCTGGATTAAGCGCCATAGCGCCCGGGGCCTCTGGCTGGCCCTCTTTATGGTCCTGGCCCTGACCTGCCCGGTCCAGGCCCAAGACGACGGCGCGGTCTATAAGCGCGCCAAGAGCGACTATTATTGGCTAGTCAAGAACAAGGACGCCAAGGCCGTCTATCAGAACTGGCAGACCCTGGCCGACCGCTTCGCCCGTATCTACACCACTGATCCCAAAGGTCCCTACGCCTCTGGCTCGCTCTTCTGGATGGGCCGCATCCACGCCGGGGCCTGGCGCCAGTTCAAGCGCGCGACCGAGTTCAACGAGGCGCTGGACGCCTTCCAGCGGTTGATAAAGCATTTCCCCGATTCAAAGCTGAGCGACGACGCCCAATACATGATCGCCAGCCTTTATGAAGAAAAGGGCGAGCTACAGCAGGCCTATCTGGAATACTTGCGGGTGACGGTCAACCATCCCCGCGGCGA
>CAZDRW010000313.1:0-3351 GCA_964507555.1 uncultured Desulfarculaceae bacterium | reverse complement strand
AGCGCCTGGACGAGCTGGAAAAGGTTCTGGCCAGCCGCCCCCGGGAGCAGGCGGCAACGGTCAAGCCCGGCGCGGCGGACCCGGGCGCCGACCTTTCCCTGTCGGCGGTGACCGAGATCAGGCATTGGTCCACCCCCACCTACACCAGGGTGGTCTTAAGCCTGGAACGGCCGGTGCCCTACACCACCAACCTCATTAAAAAGGACCCCTCCCACCACAAGCCCCAGCGCCTGTACCTCAACTTCAAGGGCGCGCGGCTCACGCCGGGCATCGAGGACACCGTGCCCATCGGCGACGGCCTCCTGCAGCGAGCCCGCGCCGGGCAATACACCAAGGACACGGTGCGCCTGGTCCTGGACATCAAGAAGCTGGCCTCCTACAAGGTTTTCACCCTGGACAACCCTTTCCGGGTGGTGGTCGACTGCTTCGGTCCCCTGGACAAGTATGACAAGGCCAAGGCCTCTACCAAGGGGGCGCGCAAGGTGAAACGGGGCCGAGCCAAGGAAAAGCCGCCCGAAGTTGGTCTGGCCGCGGCTTTGGGGCTCACCGTGCGGCGCATCGTGCTGGACCCGGGCCACGGCGGCACGGACCCGGGCGCAAGTTGGAAGGGGCTACACGAAAAGGATCTGGTGCTGGACATCTGCAAGCGGGCCGCGCCCAAGCTGCGCAAGCTCTTGGGAGCCGAGGTACTTCTGACCCGCACCTCTGACAGGTTTTTGCCCCTGGAGGACCGCACCGCCTATGCCAACACCCACGAGGCTGACCTCTTCGTGTCGGTGCATTTGAACGCCGCGGCCAGCCACCGGCTCTCCGGCTTGGAGACCTATTTCCTCAACCTGGCCTCGGACGAGGAGTCCATGCGGGTGGCGGCCCGGGAAAACGCCACCACCACGCGCTCCATCAGCGACCTGCAAGTGATCCTGAACGATTTGATGCTTAATTCCAAGATCAACGAATCCAACCGCCTGGCCCGCGCCCTGCACAAAACCATGCTGACCAGCGTCCGCAAGAGCTATCAGGTGCGGGACCTCAAGGTAAAGCAGGCGCCGTTTTACGTGCTGATCGGCGCGCGCATGCCCGCGGTGCTCTGCGAACTGGGTTTCATCACCAACCCCGACGAACACCAGCGCCTGGGCTCCCCGCGCTATCGGGATTTCCTGGCCGATTGCCTGGCCCAAGGCATCGCGGCCTATGTGAAGGAACTGCGCATGGTCCAAAGGTAGGCCTGCCGCCGGCCGTTAGCAGCAGCGAGGGCGCCCCTTTTAAGGGAGCGCCCTTGTCATTGGCAAATAGGTACCGGTTTCGCCTCTGGCTACATGCCTTGGGTGAGCCGCTGGTGAAAGGCTTTCAGGGCCTGGGGGATCAGGGAGCGCACCACTGCGGCCGGCTCGATGCGCAGGCGGTCGCTCACCTCCACATAGCGCGGATAAGCGGTGGTGAGTTTTGGGGTGTCGGGCTCGAAATCCTTTTGGATGCGGTCGAAATGAAGGGCCAAATCCACCAGGGGATAGTGCTCGCAAGCCACCCCCGCCACCCAGTCCAGGCGGCGCATCAGCTCGAACCGCACCTGATCGGCCACGAACAGGAACGAATCCAGGGCCTCCACCTTGGGCTTGGCCTCCAGGTAATGGAAGCGCTCGCCCGCGCCCCAGCCACGCACCCCCAGCACCAGGTCATACAGGGCCAAGGTGGCCTCGGAGCCCAGGTCGGCCAAATCGGCCAGCACCCGGTCGGGCAGCTCAGTGAGCCTGGTTTCCGGCCCGGGCTGGTGCCCGACCCGGCGCATCCAGCGCGCAAAGGCCTGGTCCGCGGCTTTGCGCCTGCGTATGCGCTCCAGCTCGATTAACTCGCCCACGTTGCTCCTCGCCTGAGCGGGCGGCCAAAGCATTCAGCCGCCTACCTTCAGTATGCCAAAAACACCCCGCCCATTTCAAAGCAAGCATAATAGTTTTTATAAACGCTTTTGGCAACCGTTTACGGGCGGGTGCGCCTATTTCAAATAGGCGCGGCCTTCCTCGGCAGCCGGCAGGGTGACCAAAAAGCTGGAGCCTTCGCCTTCGCGGTTGTGCACTTCCACCTGGCCGAAGTGCCGGGTGATGATCTTGTGCACGATGGAAAGCCCCAGCCCGCTGCCCGAATCCTTGGTGGTGAAGAAGGGATTGAAGATCTTGTGGATCACTTCCATGGAGATGCCGCCGCCAGAGTCGCTCACCTCGCCCGCCACGAATTGCTTGCCCTCGCGGGTGATGGCATAGGTGCGCAGCAGGAGCTGGCCGCCGCTTTTGCCCATGGCCTGGATGGCGTTGAGGAACAGATTCAGGAAAACGTGCTTGATCTGGCGCTCGTCGCAATAGATCTGGGGCAGGTCCTGGTTGTATTCGCGCACCACCTCAATATTGTTGTCCTCCAGTTCGCGACGCAAAAGCTCCAAGGACTGGTCCATGATCAGGCCTAAATGACGTTCCTCGTAGTGGTCGCGGGCGTCGGTGGAAAAGTCCAGCATCTCGTTGAGGGTCCGCTCCAGGCGGGTCACCTCCTCGATGATGACGTCCAGATAAGGCGTTATGGGCGATTCATCGCCCACCTTCTTGCGGATGCGCCTGGTGAAACCGCCGATGGACACCAGGGGGTTTCTGATCTCGTGGGCCACGCCCGCGGCCACCTCGCCCAGGGCGGCCAGCTTGTCCGCCTCCAAAAGGCGGTTGCGCATCTGGGCCAGCTCGTGATTGGCGTTCTCCAGGTGCTGGTAAAGGCGGCTGTTCTCCACCGCCAGGCCGCCCAGGTTGGCCAGCATGGCCAGGAGCTTGATGTCCCGGTCGCTGAACCCCCGCTGGCTGCGCGCGTTGTTGGCCAAAAGCACGCCCACCACCTTGCCCTTGGCGAACATGGGGACCGTGACCAGGGGATAGGGCCCCAGGGCCTTGACCAGTTCCTTGGCCACCGAGGGATCCTCGCCCGGGTTTTCCACCTGGATGGCCTTTTTCTCGGCCACGGTGCGGGCCAGCACGCTGTCCTGGGGCTGCAGGGGAATGACCAGGTTGGCCAGGTTTTCATCATCCACCGCGATGATCTTGGGCCTCTCCTCCTTGGCCTGGTTCAGCGTCTGCAGGAGCTCCCTCAGCTGGACGCCTTCCTTGGGCTTGGACAGATCGGCCACCGCGCGCAAGCTGCCGATCTCGGAGTCAGTGCCCTCTGCCAAGAGGAACAGGACCACCCGGTCGTGGTCCAGGCCGGTGGGGTGGATCACCGCGTGCAGGAGGATCTGCACCGTCTCCTCGAAATCCACCGTGGTCATGAGCACGGTGCTGATTTCGAACATGGTGGCCAAGGCGCCCACCATCTCTTCGTTGC
>CAZDRW010000312.1:729-4824 GCA_964507555.1 uncultured Desulfarculaceae bacterium | reverse complement strand
AAACCCATACCTGCTCCGAAACCCATCTCGCGCATTTCAGTGGTAGCCGTTGACCATCCCTCTTGCATGGCCAGATCAAGATCGGATATGCCTGGTCCTTGGTCCTTTATCACCAGTCGCACCCGATCGGCCGTGATATGCAGCTCCAAAAAACCGCCGCCTCCATACATGACCACGTTCATCTCGGCCTCAAAGGCGGCAATGGCCACCCTTCGCACCAACTCGGGCGAAAAACCTACTTCCTTGACCAGTCTTTTGACTGCAATGGAGACCGCGCCGGCCGAGGAAAAGTCATCGCCAACTATCTCGAACTGGCGGACAAACTCGTCTGGGGTCTCCTTGCTGGTCAACTATCCTCACCTCCTTGGAAGGAGCAGTAACCGCGCAAGCCACGGCTGTACAAGCGACCGCTGGCTTCGAACATCGACAAGTTGGTGAATAATACGGGAAGGGAATATTCTTCGGCCAAGTCCAGCACGGGCTGAGAGGGGCGCTTACCGCGCACAAAAACTATACCCAGCATTCCTGCCACCTCAGCGGTACGTATGACCTGTTGATTGGTCAAACCGGTGAGCAACAATCCTTGGTGCTTGGAAAAAGCCAGGACGTCACTCATCAAATCGCAGCTGATCACCACTTCTATCAAGCGGTCCATCCACTGCGCGCCGGTCAGCGGCTCAGCTTCCAGCCAAGAGGCGATGCTGGCCATGCTAGCGGCCGGAGTAGAAGGCTTATTTGTATTGTTCAACGACATCAACAACCTGGTCCGCCATGACCTTGCGATGGGTATCCTGATCCACCACCACCACCGGAGCCACACCGCAAGCACCCAGGCAGCGCACCTGCTCCAGGCTGAAACGGCGGTCCTCGGTCATGCTGTCCACCGCCACACCCAGATGGCGCTCCAAGCGCTCCAGCGCCTCTTTGCCGCCGCGCACATAACAAGCCGTGCCCATGCACACCCTGATCACATGGCGGCCCTTGGGTTTCATGGTGAAAAAGGAGTAAAAGGTGGTGACCCCGTAGACCTCGTGCCCAGGCACGCCCAGGCCCTCTGCTATGCGGTTTTGAATGGCCGGCGGAAGGTATCCCACCAGCCCTTGCACCTGCTGCAATACCGGTATCAGGGCCCCTGCCTTGCCCCTATGGGCTGAGCATATTTCGTCAACCTTTTCCAGAATTTGCGGAGTTATATCCTCCGGCATTTCGTCCCTGTCAACAGGCTGAGGAAGGCTCATGGCTTGCTCCTTATAAATTGTCCTTCACAGGGCTTTAGCGCAAGGAAAATTGTGCAATTTTGCCCTGCCTTTTTCAGGATGGCACAAGTAATGATCGTGATTCAAGATACTTATGTACCACCACCTGCGAAAGGACGCAACTTTTTATGGATTTCTTAAAACGATGTCACTGAGGCTAAGACAAGACACTCGGCAAGTTCGATAGATGCACCCAGGCAATCACCAGTCACGCCACCCAGACGGCGCATGAACCAGCGCCCCAGCACCAGGCCCAGGACCAACACCAGCATAGCGGCCACTAGGCCCCTCAGGCCGCAAGTCAGGCCCGCCACCACAAGGGCGCTGCCCACGGAAATGAGCATGCCCGCCATGCCCGCTTGACCATGAGCCGTGGCTGCGCCCAGGCCCTTGCCCGGGGTGGCCGGCGGCAACAGCACCGAAAGAGAAGCGGCCAAGGCACGCGCCAATGCCGGCGCGGCAATGACGGCGGGCCATAGACGTTCCAGGGGCAGGGAGGCTAACAGGCCAAATTTGGTGATTAGCACCCCGGCCAGGGCGGTGACGCCAAAGGCTCCAATGCGAGTGTCTTTCATGATGGCTAAAGAGCGCTCGCGGGAAGCGGGATAGACCAAGGCGTCAGCGGTGTCAGCCACCCCATCCAAGTGCAGAAAACGGGTGCAGGCGGCCCAAAACAATACCAGCGGCCCGGCCAGGGCCAGAGGCGGCAGCGCCAGGCTTAAAGCCCAGGCCAAAGCGGCCAGGGCCAGGCCCAAAAGCATCCCAACCACACCCCACCAAGCGCGGGACCGGGCCAGGTCGCCCGGTTCGGCGCTTAAATCCGAACGCAAGGTAACCACGGTGAAGAATTGCAGGGCCAGGATAAAGGGTTTCACCATATCGCCTCACCTGATGGCTCTGAGCTTTAGAGGCGCTTTCGGCTAGTGGCCGCTCACGCCAGCTGACTCAAATGTCGCCATTTCATTGAATATCGCCACCGCCGCCCTGAGGATGTTAACGGCCAGGGCCGCGCCGGTGCCTTCGCCCAACCGCAGGTCCAAATCCAAAATGGGACGCAGCTTAAGCTCGGCCAGAAACACCCTTTGGCCGGCTTCCACTGAAGCGTGGCCAGCCAGGAGCCACTCCCGCACCGTTGGGCAGATTCGCACCGCGCAAAAGCAACCCGCGCAAGAGATGAGCCCGTCCATCAAGACCGGCACCCGTCGCGCCGCCGCGGCCAGGGCATAGCCCGCAATGGCCGCTATCTCCAGGCCGCCTAAAGCGGCCAGCACACCCAGAGGATCGGAGGGATCGGGCTTATGCAGCGCCAAGGCCTGCTCTATCATGGCAACCTTACGGTTCAAGCCATCGTCGTCCAAACCGGTGCCCCGCCCGGTGACCTGCGCCGCGGACTTTCCGGTGAAGGCGGCGGCCAGGGCGGCCGACGGGGTGGTATTGCCGATGCCCATCTCGCCGGGGATCAAAAGATCATAGCCCTCGTCAATAAGGCGGTCTGCCACCTTGGCGCCCACGGCCATGGCCTCCAGGGTTTGCTCCCGGGTCATGGCCGGCCCTTCCAGAAGGTTGGCGGTGCCACGGGCCACTTTAGCTGAAATCAAATCGGGCATTTCCTCGAAATCGTGGTCAACCCCAACATCGACCACTTTAACCGCCGCACCCGCCTGACGGCAAAGCACATTGATGCCGGCGCCGCCATTAAGGAAATTGTAGACCATCTGGGCGGTGACCTCGCGTGGATATAGGCTGGAACCGGCCAAGGCCACGCCATGGTCCCCGGCGAACACCGCGGTGGCCGGCTTGGGCTGAGTCAGGTTCAGCGTGCCGCGCATAATGCAGAGCGTCTTGGCCAAAGACTCCAAATGGCCCAGGGCCCCCAAAGGCTTGGTTAGGTTGTCCAGGTGGGCCTGGGCTTTTTCGGCCAGGCTGTAATCAGGCTCTTCAACCGCCTGGATCAAATTCTGAATACGCTGCATGCTGATTTTCTCCCTTGGCGCTAATCGTTATAGCGGAGGCCCCTTAAGAACCAAAGGCAGGCCGGCGGCCACAAAAACCACGCGGCCGCAGACTTTGGCCAGTTCCTGATTAAGGGCTCCCGCTTGATCGCGGTATAAGCGGGCCAAGGCGTTTTCTGGAACGATGCCCAGCCCCACTTCGTTGGCTACTAAAATCACCCTGCCTTGCAGGCCGGGCAGCAAAGCCGCCAGGTCCCGGCCCCGCCGGCTCACCTCATCTACAGGCAATTGAGCAACGGTGAGCAGGTTGGAAAGCCACAGCGTGAGGCAATCCACCACCAACACCGCATCCTCGCTGTCTGCATTCTGGAGGGTCGTCCGCAAATCCAGGGGTTCCTCCAAGGTGGTCCACTGCGGCCCGCGTTCGGCCTGATGCCGTCGAATGCGCTCCTGCATTTCACTGTCGCCGGCCTGAGCCGTGGCTACAAAAACCCGGCGACCGTCAAACCGGTTGGCCATCTCCAGAGCTAAACTGCTTTTACCGCTTTTCGCGCCGCCCAAGATTAAGGTGTGTTTTGACATGGCCGTTTCTTAGCCTAATTTCGCATTAAGTGCAATGGCCCGCTCGCCGCAGGGACTATAGCGGAGTCAATACGAACCAGCCGCTGGTTGGCAGCAATTCTTCCGGCGGCCTGTCTAGATTAAGCGCGGCCAAGGGTTGGGCCAATAGCTGGGTCTCCGCCCCGGGCGCTATGAACGCCTCGTCGTTCAGCACCTCAAATCCGCTGACCGCGAAAAGGGCGGCGTAATCCGCGTGGCGCAGGCGGCTTTGGTAATGCAGGGGCGGGTTGAACACCCGCCAGGCGCCGGGGCTATAGCGCAAAAAA
>CAZDRW010000312.1:0-719 GCA_964507555.1 uncultured Desulfarculaceae bacterium | reverse complement strand
ATGGCTGGATCGGCATAGGAATAGTGGTCTGCATAATCGATCTTGAAGCTGAGCGCCCCGCCCGGAGCCAACACGCGGCGGCACTCTTTTAATATAGCCATGATCTCTTGGGGCGGCACATGCTCCAGGGTGTTGGTGGAGCATATGAAATCCAGCGATCCTGCAGCTAGCCCGGTGGCGCGGGCGTCAAATGGCGCGCGGAAATCGATGCCGTACATCCTGCGCAGTTCCCGGCGGATGTCGCCTGGCTTAAGCGGCGTGGACATCGGCAGGCGCTTAAAACCGGCCTGAGAACCCCCCCGCAGGCTCTTGATGGCTGCGTTCACCAATTCCGGTTGCAGGATATCGAAAAGATCCACGGCCAGTTGGCGCTCCAAGCCCAGGCACCACAGGCAGAGGTTGTTTATGAGATCGCGGCCCGCGCCGAACTCCATACAGCGGGCTTGTTCAGGCGCCGTTTTCACATACCGGCAGAGGTGCTCAAAATGCCGGCGGGCCATGGCCAGGTCCTGCTCGATCTCCCGTGGCGAGCGGAAAACCGTGCGCGCCACATGACGCTTGAATGCGTAATAAAAGCGTCCCAGAACGGGCAGGCTGAAGAGCCAATGTGCCGCGCATTTCAGGCGCCAATCCATGCCACATCCTTCCTAATAGACTAACCTAACCTATAGCACACCATGGCTTTGGGCAGCCAACCGCGCGCCCAACAAAAAACGGCG
>CAZDRW010000311.1:0-4832 GCA_964507555.1 uncultured Desulfarculaceae bacterium | reverse complement strand
CCATGACCTACTTATTAAAGCAATCTCTCACTGAAATCCCAGCGCGGGATCGCAGTTTCCTTGATTATGACCATAGTAGCCCATTTTTATTTCTCCCTTCAATCTTGTGTTTCCTGTCAGCCAGTACCAAGGACGTCTCTGCAGTGGTGAGCCAGCGGAAACGATGACGCCACACGCACTCACCAGCGCCTGCCATGGTTGGGGCTCGTGGAAGCGAGGTGGTACAAAGAGAACTGGTTGCAGTTACACGCTTAAGGTAATGCTAAGTAGCTTGAATTCCGCCAGGGTGGTGGGAGCCTTCAGGTCCGTTTTGATGGGATGATTTTGATACTTGCGAATGCTCCTATATATATCAGCCCAATGCGAAATTGTGACTTATAGCCGACTGCCTTAACTGAATCGGCGATTTATTTTTCAAGGAAGTAATTATAAGTCTAATTATAGTAAAAAGTGCGCTTGGTGGAGCCGTCACTGGCCCACGCTTCTGTGGTGACACTGACTGGTCCCAGTGAGATATCGCCTCTGGAAAGGCATTGTTTGAGCTCCGGCACTGCTTCAGCCGCTCGTTTCCCTTCTAATGCCAGGTCTGCGTGTTCACTCAGATTGGTTTGAAACACAAATTCCAACCGCTGCTTTTGCCCCTCGCTGAGCAAGCGGGCACGGTAGTCCAAAAGACCGGGCAAGGCGAACAAAGCCTCGTCCAAACTCCACATGGGCAACAATTCGTCCCCGCTGAGTTTGAAGCGGTTAATTAGGCGCCCGGGCACCCGTTCCAATCGCGGCGTGATTCCTCCGCAGGGACAACCTTCCATGGGCAGAAGCCTGCCCCAATCGCCGGTGCGGTATCGCAAGAGCGGCATGGCTTGGCGGGTAAGAGTGGTCACCACCAATTCGCCTCGATCGCCCGCGGCTAGCGGCGAGCCGCTTTCCGGGTCCACCACCTCATAATATAGATCCGCCGCGCGCAGGTGATAACCGGCGTGGGCCCGGCAGTCCACGCCGCCGCCCAGGCCAGTCTCGGTCATGCCATAATGCTCGAACACTTCGCAGCCCCAGGCGTTGCGGATGCGCTGGCCTATGGCTTGGGGTACGTAGTCGGTGGTGAGCAGCACACTTTTGATCGTACCTCTCAGACGTGCCGCTTGCGGGTGCTCGGCCATGGCCAGCACCTGCACCGGGATGCCCACCAGGCAGTCGGCTTGGCAGGATATGGCCGCGTCAATGGCCGCGCCCGGTTCGCCGATGGGACCGTGTACCACACCTTTTACTTGCATCCTGCCTAATGCGCGGGCCAAGAGATCTCCCACGCTGTCCGGGGTGCTGCCGGGCAGTAAAATCAACACGCTGCTGCCGGGCTTAACCAAGGTGGACATGCCGTGCTGAAAAAAATCCAGGGTAAGTTCCAGGTCGCTGTCGCTGAAAAATACCCGCTTGGGCGCGGCGGTGGTGCCGGAGGTGCGCAGGGTCACCACCCGCGCCACCTGATCCTGGGACACGCAGAGCATGCCAAGGTAGTGCTGCCGCAGATCATCGTCAGTGGTAAAGGGAAACTGGGCAAAATCATCTAGGTGGTCCGGGAAGCTGCCTGGGAACTCGGCCAGACGTTCGCGATGAAAGGGGCTGCGTTCACGCACATAGGCGATGGTCTCGCGCAGTTTGGCCAGTTGGTATTTGGCAATGGTCTCCGGACTGGGTCCTTGGTCTGGGGGTAGGCCGAGCTTGCGGCCCAGCCAAGCGTGCAGCGGGGTGCGTGGCGCTATCATGGCCGGTAGAGCGTCTTTCCACCAGCGCTGGTCAGGTTGTAAAGGCAAAAGGGAACCAGTCCGCCGTCCTGGGCCACCACGTGGATGCAGCAATCGCGCACCCGCTCCAGGTCCAGGTTCCAGACGTCCTGAAAGGCCATGGCCGAGACCGAGAGGGTCTGTTGCCGGGCCAGCGTAATAAACTTATCCAGGGGAATCGGCCGGCCTGGTTCAGTTGACTGGGGTTCCGGATCGTCGACCCGATCAGGCTGACTGGGCGCGGCCCAATTGCGCGACACCCTGGCGATGGTGCGCAGAGCCCCCTGCTCGGCCGGTTCGGGCCGAGGGCAGCAGCATGGGTCATGGTCTTGGCTCAAGGCCTGGACCTTGCCGCCCCGGTGAATGAGGAAGTTGCCCTGGAACGAGCAGAGCGCGTTTTCGCAGCCGGGCGGCCGGAAGCTTGCTGCCGGAAAAAGTCCTCCGGTCTGTTCTTCAATAGTCCGCATGAGATCAGGCAGGGTGAAGCGACCGTTATCAGAAAGGTCGGCGGGATAGCGGCCGAAGCGGCTCATGGGCTGAAAATGCACTGCCCGCACGGTTGGGGTGTGGGCCATGGCCAGTTCCAGGATAGGCCCCACCTGTTCCTGGTTGATGCCGGGCACAATGGTGGGCACCAACACCACACCGATGCCGTGTTGACCGCAGGCCTCGATGGCGAGCATTTTTTGCTCCAACATGGGGCCGCCCCGCAAGTGCCGGTATACCCCATCCGACACAGCATCGAACTGAAGAAACACGGAGGAAAGTCCCGCCTCGGCCAAGGCCTCCACGTATTCCGGCTCCCTGCCCAGACGCAGGCCGTTGGTGTTAACTTGAACGAATGGGAAACCTAGCTCCCGGCCCATGGCCACGATCCCGGGCAGATCGTTGCGGATGGTAGGCTCACCCCCGGAGAGCTGGATGTTGCAGCCGGCCGCTGCTTTCAGCGCCGCCTTATACCATTTCTGGATTAGCGCCAGGTCGGGTTCGGCACCGCCTTGGGCCGGCGCGTCCGCATAGCACACCGGGCAATGCAGATTGCAACCCTTAGCCACCTCCAGGATAGCGGTGCAGGTGCGCTGCCGATGCTCTGGGCACAAGCCGCAATCAAAGGGGCAGCCTTGTCCCACCTGGCTGCCGTAGAAGGCCAACTGGGCGGGCAGCTTGGGCCGCTGCCAGGTGGCGAAGTCGGGCGGGCCCCGCCAGATAAGGGTGCGAAAGGTTCCATGCTCCGGACAGGACTTTACTTGATAGACCTCCGCGCCCTCCACTTCGCACCTGGCCGGAATCAGGCGCAGGCACTCCGGGCAAAGGCTGGCGCCTGGCTCCTGATCAGGCATCGGCGCGCCAGCTCGGATCGGCGGGATCAAAGCCGTTGGCCGTGAGAATCTCCATGACCTTAGCAAAAGCCCCGGCAACCAGGACCCCGCACTTCTGCTGGGGAGTTTTGGGCGCGTCCGGGCCCATGATGGCCTCGCAGGTCACCTCGCCTCCCTGACATCCGGCATCGGCTCTAAACCAATCATTCAACTCCTCCAGCATGGGCATCAGGGCGGGCGATTCCTCTTCATCCGTTCCGCCCTTGCCCGCGTAAAGAGCCAGCACGCAGGCCGCACCGGAGAGCACTCCGCAAGTGCACTGGCCCAGCCCGCAGCCGAAAGCCAGCCCGGCCAGAGAGCGCACCAATTCCTTATTGGCGTGGCCCCCGATTTCCAAGGCAAGCGCCATGAGGATCTGGCTGCAGTAGAGGCCCTGCGAGGAAAGGCGCATGACTCTAATCATGAGGTCATCCAAGGTCGTCCACCTTTCTTTGGGCCAGGAAAAGGAAGTAGCCCGGCCTGGCTAAAGCGATCATGTCCGCCGCTGACCGGCAATCATCGCCTTGCAGGCAGGTTCCCCAGAACGCGGCGGCCGAACCATGGGCCCAGACCAGTTGAGCGGTGAGCTCGCGCAAATATGCGGAGTGGTCTTCCCATTGCACGGTTTTTAGGCCCGACTTCGTCACCAAGGAAAGCAATTCCTCTCGGCCCATGGCCCCGCCCAGACAGCCGCTCACGGGTAGGCCGTCGCCAGTTGTCGGAGGCTCGCGCAGAAAAATATCGCTCAGAATCAAGCGGCAGCCCGGCTTCAACACGCGGCGGCACTCCTGCAAAACCCTATTTGGATCGCCTGTGAGAGAGAGCACGCATTCGCAAAAAACCCCATCAATGCTGGCATCGGCCAGCGGTATTGCCAGAGCGCTGGCTTGCACGAGCGGCAGACTGGGGTGAGCGCCATGCGCCTCGGCCAGCATGTGGGCCGATACATCCAGGCCCAATACGCGCAGGCCGAATTCACCAGCCAGGTGATCCGCGCTGGCGCCCAGGCCGCAGCCCAAATCCAGCACCAAGTCGCCCGGCGCGAAGTTGCAAAACTCCATGGCCCTGTCGGTCAAGGCTAGGCCACCGGGCCTTAAAGCCGGGCCGGTCACCTGCCTTAGCAGCGGCGACTCATAAGGCGCGGTCGCGGCCTTGCTCACTTGTCCTCCAAGATCTGTTCCACCTCGGCCATCTTACCCAGGGCCACCTCTTCAGAGATCAGTACCAGTCCGCAGCCCGGACATTTGGGTAGTTCAGTGATGAACTCATTGCCAAGGTATTCCACCGTGACCTGGGCTGGCTCCAGGTTCAGACCGCATTTACCGCATTTCCACTCCAGGTCCTGCGGCTTGATGTTGTCCTGCTTCATGGCCTGCTTCCTTACTTGACTGTCATGCGGTGGGAGTAGGCGTTGTGCACTTGAAAGCCCTCGGGAGCTGGCGAGTATTCCACCCAGAAGACCGCCTTGTAGGGCTGAAAGGAAGCCAGAAAGTGCCCAGCCTCGGGATGGGTCAGCCTTTTGCCGCTTTGCTCGGCCTGAAAAATCACCTTTTGCAAATCCTCGATTAGGATGCGTCGTTTCTCCAGAAGCTCGGCCACCTGAGGCGTTGTTATTAGCTTCAACTTGCGGTGGGCTTCCTCCATTTCGGGAACCTCCTCCTGCCACAAATCGCGCAGCACCTCCGCTTTGAGC
>CAZDRW010000310.1:0-4842 GCA_964507555.1 uncultured Desulfarculaceae bacterium | reverse complement strand
CCCCTCTAAAGTGGAACTGGCCGAAATCAACGGTTCGGAGACTTTCGTGCACTTCTCCTACCGCAATCGCTCCATGGTGGTGCAGGAGACCGGCGTGCATCCCTTTAAGGTAGGCGACGACATCACGGTGTATGTGCATCCGGCTGACTTCTATGTTTTCAACGCGGCGGGCAACCTCGAGGTGTCGCCGGGGGAGCCCGGCTCCTCCCCCCAAGCGCTGAGCGGGAGTTGACATGGCGCGCATAACCCTCGAACATATAGCGCACTCCTACTATCCCAATCCCCAGGAGCCGGAAGACTACGCGCTCAAGCATATCCACACCTCTTGGGACGATGGCGGAGCCTACGCCCTATTGGGGCCGTCGGGCTGCGGCAAGACCACCATGCTCAACATCATCTCCGGCCTGCTGGCGCCGTCCGAGGGCAAGGTGCTCTACGACGGCCAGGATGTGACCCTGCTCACCCCGGAGAAGCGCAATATCGCCCAGGTGTTTCAATTCCCGGTGCTCTACGACACCATGACGGTCTACAACAACCTGGCCTTTCCCCTGCGCAATCGGGGCGTGGCCGCCAACGAAATCGAGAAAAAGGTGCATGAAGTCGCCGAGGTGCTGGACCTCAGCGAATACTTGGGAAAACGCGCCGCCAACCTATCAGCCGATGCCAAGCAAAAGATCTCGGTAGGCCGCGGCCTGGTGCGCTCGGATGTGGCGGCCATTCTTTTTGACGAGCCGCTCACCGTGATCGACCCTCAGCTCAAATGGCATTTGCGCCGCAAGCTAAAAGAAATACAGCAGCGTTTCCACCACACCCTGATCTACGTGACCCACGACCAGGTGGAGGCGCTCACCTTGGCCGATAAGGTGATGCTGATGTACGAGGGCGAGATCGTGCAGACCGGCTCGCCGGACGAGTTGTTCGAGAACCCCCAGCACAAGTTCGTGGGCTATTTCATCGGCAGCCCGGGCATGAACTTCCTGCCCTGCCGGCTGGACGGAAACTTGGCCCGTATCAATGGCGCCGCCATACCCCTGAGCGATGAGATGGCGGCCTTGGGCCAAAAGACCAAGGGCAAAACAGAGCTGGGTATCCGGCCCATGTATTTGGAAGTGCATGAGCGGGAAACCGCCGGTAGCGTGGCCGCCCAGGTCACGGGCGTGGAGGACCAGGGCAGCTTCAAGGTGCTAAGCATGACCCTGGCCCAGAACCCGATAAAGGCGCGGCTATCCGACAGCCAGCCGGTTCCGGAATCCACCGCTTGGCTTAGTTTCCCGAAGGAAAAGATAAAACTGTACGCCGATGAGCGCCTGGTTCAGTAGGAAGCTTTTATGGAGAAGTTGGAGAACAACAAAGCCTGGTTTTTAATTTCTCCGGTGATCGTCATCGTGGCCTTCAGCGCCATAATCCCGCTGATGACCGTGGTGAACTATTCGGTGCAGGATATCTTCGGACCGGGCGAGCGCGTGTTCGTGGGCCTGGAGTGGTTCAAGCAGGTGCTGCACGACTACCGCCTGCACGACGCCCTGTGGCGCCAATTCCTGTTCTCCGGCCTGGTGCTGCTTTTCGAAATGCCTTTGGGCATCGGCATCGCGTTAATGATGCCCAAAAAAGGCTGGGGAGTCTCGGCCAGTTTGGTGACCTTGGCGCTCCCGCTTCTCATACCCTGGAACGTTATCGGCACCATTTGGATCGTGTTCACCAGGCCCGATATCGGCCTGTTCGGCTACATTATAAATAACCTGGGCATACCCTTCGATCACACCGCCTCGCCCACCGACGCCTGGGTGACCCTCATGCTGATGGAGGTGTGGCACTGGACTCCGCTGGTGGCGCTGTTGGCCTATGCGGGCTTGCGGGCCATACCCGAGGCCTATTACCAGGCGGCCAAGATAGACGGGGCCTCGGCCTGGGCCGTGTTCCTCTATATCCAGCTTCCCAAGATGCGCGGGGTGCTCACCATCGCGGTGCTCCTGCGCTGGATGGATAGCTTCCTCATCTATGCCGAGCCCTATGTGCTCACCGGCGGCGGTCCGGGAAACTCCACCACCTTCCTTTCGATCTATCTGGTGAAGGTCGCGGTGGGCCAGTTCGATTTGGGCCCTGGCGCGGCCTTTTCCCTGATCTATTTCCTCATCATCCTTTTGTTCAGCTGGCTCTTCTACCAGGCCCTGCAGAACGTGGGTAAGGGAGAAGCACGATGAACAAGCGCACCATCGGCCTGTTGATCTATTTCGGCTTGCTGCTCTTGCCCATCTATTGGATGCTCAACATGTCGCTTAGGACCAACGCCGACATCCTGGGCAGCTTCTCCCTTTATCCCAAGGACATCACCTTCGGCAATTACATAAAAATCTTCACCGACTCATCCTGGTACAGCGGCTACATCAACTCCATCATCTACGTGAGCATGAACACGGCCATCTCTCTGGCCAGCGCTCTTCCAGCGGCCTATGCCTTTTCCCGCTTTAAATTTTTGGGCGACCGCCATATCTTCTTCTGGCTCCTGACCAACCGCATGGCCCCGCCCGCGGTTTTCCTGCTGCCCTTCTTCCAGCTCTACAGCACCTTCGGGCTCATCGACACCCACATCGCCGTGGCCCTGGCCCACTGCCTGTTCAACGTGCCGTTGGCGGTGTGGATTCTGGAAGGCTTCATGTCCGGCATCCCGCGCGAGATAGACGAAACCGCATTCCTGGACGGCTATACCTTCCCGCGCTTTTTCGCCACCATCTTCATTCCGCTTATCAGGGCCGGCGTGGGCGTCACCGCCTTTTTCTGCTTCATGTTCTCCTGGGTGGAGCTCTTGATGGCCCGCACGCTGACCACCACCAACGCCAAGCCCATAGCCGCCGTCATGACCCGCACGGTTAGCGCCACCGGTTTGGATTGGGGGCTTTTGGCGGCGGCGGGCATTTTGACTATCGTGCCAGGCGCACTGGTGATCTGGTTCGTACGAAACCACCTGGCCAAGGGCTTTGCCCTGGGAAGGGTGTAGGGGACCGCCATGAAATTGGAATGGATGGCTTGGACGCCGGTAACCGCGGCAATTTTCATCTGCATCGGCCTCATGCTCATCGGCATGGGCATCTGGCAGGCCATTTCTCCCACCACCGAGCGGCGCGGCATCCTTCCCCTCAAAACCACCCGCGGCGACCGCCTCTTCATCGGAATACTCGGCAGCGGCTACATAACCATTGCCTGGATCGGGCTCACCAGCTGGAGCATGTGGTTCATAATTCCGGTCCTGATCATATTCATAGCCCTGGTCATCCGTTATGGATAGCCGGGCGAGTACGCCATCCTTGCCTCCATTTTTGCATGGAGACAAGCCAGATAAAGGCAGGGGGGCGATTTGGCAGGCCACCAAATTACCTTTATTGAGGGAGGAGCATATGATCAGACTTACCAAGCGTTCTAAATTTAGGTCCTTGGCCGCGCTTATGCTGTGCCTGGCAATGGTGCTGGCAGCCGGCGTGGCCGGCGCCGCGGATTACAAAGCCGCAGCCAAGAAATGGATCGACAAGGAATTCCAGCCCTCGACCTTAACTAAAGCCCAGCAGATGAAGGAGATGGAGTGGTTCATCAAGGCCTCCAAACCCTTCCGGGGCATGGAAATCCGGGTGGTTTCCGAAACTATTCCAACCCACGAGTACGAATCCAAGGTACTCACCAAAGCCTTCTATGAGATCACCGGCATCAAGGTCACCCACGACCTGATCCAAGAAGGCGACGTCATCGAAAAGTTGCAGACCCAGATGCAGTCGGGCAAAAACGTGTATGACGGCTATATCAACGACTCCGACCTCATCGGCACCCACTTCCGCTACGGATTTGTGGTACCGCTTTCGGACTTCATGAAGGGCGAAGGCAAGGACGTGACCCTGCCCACCCTGGACGTGGACGACTTCATGGGCAAGTCCTTCACCACCGGTCCGGACGGCAAGCTTTACCAGTTGCCCGACCAGCAGTTCGCCAATCTCTATTGGTTCCGCTATGACTGGTTCCAGCGGCCTGACTTTAAAAAGGCCTTCAAGGCCAAATACGGCTACGAGCTGGGCGTGCCGGTTAACTGGTCGGCCTACGAGGACATCGCCGAATTCTTCACCGAGCAGGTGAAGGAGATCGACGGCAAGCGGGTCTATGGCCACAACGACTACGGCAAGAAGGCTCCCGACCTGGGTTGGCGCTTCACCGACGCCTGGCTGTCCATGGCCGGCGCCGGCGACAAGGGCCTGCCCAACGGCAAGCCGGTTGACGAGTGGGGCATCCGGGTAAAAGGCTGCCGTCCGGTGGGCGCCAGCGTGGAGCGCGGCGGCGCGGCCAACGGCCCGGCCGCCAAGTACGCCCTGCGCAAATACATGGAGTGGCTGCGCAAGTATGCTCCTCCCGGCGCGCTGGGCATGGACTTCTACCAGTACCTGCCGTTTTTGGCCAAGGGCAACGTGGCCCAGCAAATATTCTGGTACACCGCCTTTATTCCCGACATGGTCAAGCCCGGCCCCACGGTCAACGCCGACGGCACTCCCAAGTGGCGCATGGCTCCCTCGCCCCACGGGCCTTACTGGGAAGAGGGCATGAAGCTGGGTTATCAGGACTGCGGTTCCTGGACTCTCTTTAAGAGCACTCCGCTCAAGCGCCGCAAGGCGGCTTGGCTGTTCGCCCAGTTCTGCGTGGCCAAGACCACATCCCTGAAGAAAGCCCACGTGGGCCTCACCCCCATCCGCAACAGCGATATCAACGACAAGTCCTTCACCGAGCGCGCGCCCAAGCTGGGCGGTTTGGTGGAGTTCTACCGCAGCCCGGCCCGCGTGGCCTGGACCCCGACCGGCACCAACGTGCCCG
>CAZDRW010000309.1:0-4860 GCA_964507555.1 uncultured Desulfarculaceae bacterium | reverse complement strand
CTACCGGATGGTGCCGCTGACACTTCGTTGCCTTACAATTTTGAAATTTACGACATGATGCCGAATTATACAGTAGCCTCCGTGTTTTCTCATTTATTAGTTTGTTAGCGGCCTCAGTGGCCTCAAAAGTGCGCATCGTTGATGCTCTAAAGCCGCAATTTCGGTCTGTCTCTTGATATTTTTATGAAAATTTACGGGAACCGGCGCTGGCTCTCCGTTTCAAGCGCATGGCAGTCCAATACAAGTCTCCCTGTTACCGGTCACCATGCTTTCAGTGCGGGCCGCACCGGTGGTGCGGCTGGGCGGGCGGCGCCCGGCTCTTCACCAGCCTGGCGTTCGCTTCCTAGGCGGGATCGCCTTCAAGCCTTAAATCATCATTTATTGGCCGATGGGCTCGTGGCCTTTAGGCTGCCGCGCGCCTTGCAATAGCAAGAAAACTCGGCGGCGGGCGCAGCCCATCCAGGCCGTTTTTCCGATGGGCCCGAATTATTAATAATCAATCGCAAGACTTTTTATCCATGGAATATACGCTTAGGTCGCCGTTCGCGGGATTATTCAAATAAAAGCGAATGGTATGGCAACTTTTTATGCAGAGATTGAATTGGGTTCCGTGCAATGAGGACAGCTGTAGACGAACTCCTGGAGATACCCACCCGCCATTATGCCTATAGCTGAGTTGGATGGATTCTTTACTGTTTGCGATCCTAATGAATCCTCTAGCAGGATCCGACACGCCATAATGCCCTTCTGCGTTCGCGGGGACCCTGCCGTGGTTCGACACCCCATTGAAATGAATACTGCCTTGCCGAGGCAACGCTCGAAACTCCAAATCGCATCCAGAATGATTGTAGATGTGCCGCGTCATTCCTCCGGCGCAGGCCAAACCCGCGCTTAGAGCAATGAGCGAAAGCGTCATCAGGCAGAGCGCAACAATCCGCTTCGGTTTCATTGGCAGAACTCCACGAGGGAAACGCGGACTAACCGGGGGACAATAGCAAGCTTCAATATTGTAGTCAAGCGGGATTGCCTGGCCGGGCTACGCTGAAAAAATATTGCGAATGGCAGGGTTCAAGCCGCGTCTGTGGTGCGGCTCCACGCCCGCACCGTGGGCAGCACCCGGCTCTTCACCAGCCTGGTCTTGAAGGCCTAGCAGGCCGACGTTTAAGCAGGGAGGGGGAGTTTTATTAGCCTGACTCGGGAGGGGAATGACAGCTAGAGAATCAGCATGGGGTCGTCCTCGCCGGGCGGAGGCGGCAGTTCGGGCGGTTTCACCTCGCTCTGGAGTTCCAGGGCCATGAGAAAACCGCCGGTGTCCAGCCTATTGGTGCGCACCAGCCTGGCCCGGTAATGATGGATTTGCCCATGATGTTCAAAGCGCAGTTCCACCGGCAGGGCATGCTCTATGGTGAAGGCCACCCCGGTGGCGGAGATGTCCAGCCCCTTGGCCTCCAGCACATCCACATCAAAGATAAACTCGATGTTGCTGCTCAACTCTTCACGCGAAGCCCGCTGCCTGACGGCTTCCGGATTGCTCTGGGACTGCCCCAAAAGGCCCCGCAGCCGTTGCACCTCTTTGATTAGCTGTTCCTTGTCCATGGCGGCAAGTTCACTGATTCCCTCGCTCACAGGCTTGTTCCTTTGCTATCCCGGATTATGCGGCAGTTGCCCGCGCTTGGCATCGTTTTGGGCCTTTTGATCCCCCCCCAGCGCACTCTGTCACGCGGTTGGACAGCATAAAGCGGCTTCAATGACTAGCAGTCAAAGCGATTTCTCACTGAACCCCCCAGCGGGAATCGGAATCTCTTGTATCGTGGGCATAGTAACCCAGTTCCCTTTCCCCGGTCAATCGGCTGCCCCCGGTCAGCCTGTACCAAACACCGCCCGGTAATGCTGAGCCAGCGGAAACGAAAAGGCCACAGGCACCCGCCAGCGGCGTCGGTGGCGGTAAAGCCGCGCGGCGGCTTTGATTTTCCCAATGATCAGCCGCTTTAGCGCCGGGCCCGACTTGTACCCTTGTAATGAGCTAGGCTTTGCTCTAAAGTAAGTGGTTGAGCACTGCGCGGGCTTCAAGCCCGCGGCATTTTGTCCAGGGCTTCCGGGGCCTAAGCTCCGGTCTGTTTTAATGCCAAAGAAGGAGGTAAAGGCTCCCATGGCGGAAAAGCTAGGGATTTTCGTTTCATCCGACCAGCACTTGGACCACCTGCTGGGCATCTGCAAGGCGGCCACCAAGGCGGGCAAAGAGGTCATCGTGTTCCTCACCAACCGGGGCGTGCTTCTGACCAAGCATGAGAAGTTTCCCGAGATCGAGGGCTGGGCTCAGGTGAGCCTGTGCAACGTGAACTTCGATGCTTTCAAGCTGGAAAAGCCCATCCCGGTGGTGGCTGACAAGGACTTCGCCACCCAGGCGCGTCACGGCATGATGATCGAGGACGTGGACCGCTACATTGTGCTTTAGGAGGTAAACGACATGGAAGGTGTAAACAAAGTAGCGTTTCTGGTGAACAAACCCGCCGACTCCTGGGAAGGCCTGCGCTCCGGCCTGGGGCTTTTGGTGGAGAACATGTGGGTGGCCGTCTTTTTCATCGACACAGAGGTAACGCTTCCGGCCGAAAAGAGCGACGAGGAATTCACCGAGAATCTCGAAATGCTGGACGATCTGGAGGGCGAGGTCTACACCAACGTGCAGGCCAACGTGGACAAGTGGGGCTACTTTAAGTTCCTAAGCCTGGAAGACATGTTGCCCAAGATCAAGGAATACCAGCTGGTGGTTCCCTTCTAGGAGGTTAAGGCATGAAGCTTTTGAATATCGTGAAAACCGAGCCCAATAAGACTACTCAAGTCCTCATGGACGGGCTTAATGAAGGCCAGGAAGTCACCCGCTGGAATCTCTATGAGAACACCGACTATGACAAGCTGGTGGCCGAGATTTTCGCCCATGAGCAGGTGATTAGCTGGTGGTAGGCTGAGGGCCTAACTTGATATAAGCTTTAGACCCGATAGACCGGGTCACGTTTTGCCCGGCCGTGTCATGGATGCGGTCGGGCTCTTATCTTTTATAAAGGCGGATCGGCGAACCGCGCTGCGCGGCAAACGCGCTGCCAGGTTATGGGGTGTATGTCACCAACAATCGGTTGCCTGAGATGGTGGCTCCTACAGCCTTGTACCCCTGGACCTGCAAACAGGATGGGATCGAATAGAAAACGGCAATATTAGGGTTCCTTATTAGGCTATACCCATTAAAATTCAATGGAGATTCGCAGCAAGCAGAGTCAGGAATGGTTGCTTGGGCGTTTGGGGTGGTTAACAAAAACGCGGCCAAAAGCCCCGCGCAGATGAATCCCGCGGCAAAGCCCACTAATGTTTTCGCGTGATTTTTCAGTTTCATTTGCATACCCCTCTGATTGCGAATTATGAACTCGCATGTTTTAACTAGACTAGCCGAAGCGGGATAACCAGTCAATCGGCCGATCTTTGGCAAAACAAACCCGGCCGCGTCTTGGCATGCGGCCGGGCTTTTTATTTTTTCCCTTGGTTTTTGGTCCGGCAAAGCCCTTGTGACGGTAAAACCTTTAGCTCTTGGGCTTGGCTGGGGGCGTGGGGGCGAACGCCTTGCCGTCCCGGAACAGCTTGACGTCCTTTTCAATGAACTTCATGATGCGCCAGCCTTGGGGAGTCTTGGTCAACACCGCCTCGAAGTGGGCTTTGACGGCGTGCTGGTGGCCCGGGTCGCTCACGCGGGTGAACTCGTGTCGCTCGGAGTAAAGCGCTCCGGCATGACCAGGGCCCAGGGGCCAGGCTTGCTCCACCACAAAGGCGCTTTTCATGTTCTTCCAGTCGGCCATGTCCTTGGCCGCGGCCTCGCCCCACTGGGCCATGCTGATGGTGCGGCCGTCCCGGTAATGGATTTTGCTGCCAGCGGCGCTGGTGGCCAGCACCGCCTGCACATCCCGTTTATCAAAGCCCGCGGCGGCCTGGTCCAATAAAGCTTGCACCTCGGCCTTCAGCCGGGCGTCGTCCGCGGCCAGGGCCGGGCCGGAGAACAGCAAAAGCAGCAGGGCGGATAGGATAAAAATGCTGCGAAGCAGCGCCATGACAATGCTCCTTATGTCGGTTGGTGGTGGGCCCGCGTCGGCCAGCCCATTATTCCAAGGATTATGCGGCCAGCTCGGCGCTATTACCGCTGGCGCCCTGAACCGGAATACCCTAATCCATTTTCGCTTTATTGAAAACAATAAATGACCCGGCCGCGGGCTGCAGAGGCGCGGCCGGGTTCTTGGTTTAGTTGCAATCCGTGGTAACCGCCTGGCCCAGGTTGGGCAGGTTGTCGTTCATCCAGCTCAGGCGGCTCTGGATGTAGCTCAGCATGAGCTTCACCTCTGATTTCAGGTTGGCCTCGGAAGTCGCCGGGTCAAAGGCCTGCCAGAGCTCTTGGTCGCGGGCGAAGCTGCCGCTGTTCAGGAGGTAGTTCATCTGCGTATTAATAAATGCCTCGATGCGGCTGTAGTCAAAGGCGCCGCTGCCGGCGGTGGTGTCATGGGCGCTTTGCCAGGCGGCGGTCACCAGGCTCTGGAAGCCCTGGTATTGCGACAGAACCGGCCACCACCAGGGGGCCTGGCCGCAGGTTGCGGTGGTGAAAAGCCATCCCTCGGGGGAATCAAAGGTCCCGCCGTAATTGGAGTAGCTCTTGTTTTTGTCCCATAGCGGCCCGCCGTATAGCTTGCCGGGCGCTACGGCGCCGGAGGCGCCCGGCGTGTCCGGGTCGCGGTACATGAAGGTGGACTTGTGAAAGCCGTCCGGGTCCTTGGCAAGCTCGTACAGGAGCACATACTCGGCAAAGCTTTGCACGTCGGAGTAATTCTC
>CAZDRW010000308.1:0-4885 GCA_964507555.1 uncultured Desulfarculaceae bacterium | reverse complement strand
TGCGGGCCTTGCGCTGGCCCTGCCCCGGCACCACGGGATAGAACTCCAGCTCCTCCACGCTTTGCCTGATGCGCTCGGCCACCACCAAGGCCTCCTTGGCGTCGGTGTGGGGCAACAGCACCACGAACTCCTCGCCCCCGTAACGGCAGGCCAAATCGGTGGCCCGCACCGCGTCCTGCATGGACCTGGCGAAGCGCCTTAGCACCCGGTCGCCTTCCAGGTGGCCGTAGGAGTCGTTGAACAGCTTGAAATGATCCAGGTCCAAAAGCAAAAGCGCCAGGGGCGCGCCATAGCGCCGGGCCGCTTCCACTTCGCGTCCCAAGGTGGCGTAGAAGAAGCGCTGGTTGTAAAGGCCGGTTAGATCATCGGTCACCGACAGGCGCCTGAGCTCGTCTTCCAGGGCGCGCTTGTCGGTGAAATCCACCAAGGTCTCCACCGCCCGCACCACTCGGCCGTCCTCGTCCAAGATGGGCGCCGCCAGGAAGTAGAGATGGCGGTCGGCGCCGTTTAGCCTGACGAAGAAGTCCTCGCACTCCAAACCGCCGCCGATCACCGGCGAAGGCTTGAGCCCCTTGTCGCCGTAGAGGCGCTTGATGGCGTTCCAGTCCATGTCGATGATGAGATCGGCCAGCACCGGCCGGGGCTCGTCGTAGAAGGACCTCCACTGCTTCCTGGTGCCCACCACATCCTTGGCCGTAAGCCCCGTCAGCCGCTCCATGGCCTTGTTCCAGTGCACCACCTTGTGGTCCTGATCCAGCACCATGACCGCCGCGGGCAGGCCCTGCAGGGTGGACTCAACCATGATCTGGCCCTTGCGCAGCGCCTCTTCCATGAGCTTGGATTGGGTTATGTCCGTGGCCAGGGACTCGATGGCCGAGGGCTTGCCGTCAGAATCGCGCAGCAATATGCTGCGCTCCCGGATCCAGCGGGTCTCTCCGGATTTGTGCATGAAGCGGAATTCGTGCTCGAAAAAGTTGGGGCCCTCGCCCTTGACGCGGGTTTGCCAATGGTTCAAAACCTGGTCCCTGAAGTCGGGGTGAACCATCTGCCATAGGAGTTCGGGCTCAGCCAGAACCTGGGACGCCGTGAATCCGGTGACCGCCTCGGTGGCCGGGCTTAAGTAGTCAAAGCAGCTTTCCTTTATGTTATAGCGGTAGATCATGTCCGGCGCGTTCTCCAAAAGACGCCGGTAGCGCTCCTCGCTTTCCAAGAGAGCCCGCTGGGCGGCCAGGGTCTGGGTCACGTCGCGCACCAAGGCGAAGCGCGCGTGGCGTCCGCGCAGGGTGGCGGTGATGAGGACGTTGAAATGGCTGCCGTCCTTGCGCCGCATCAAGGCTGGGAAGTCTTTGACGAAGCCCTGGTCCCTTAACAGCTCCAGGTAATAATCGCGCTCGGCCGCACTCACGAACAGGCCGTGGGAGGATTCCAGCAGGCGCATCTCCCCTGCTGACTCGAAGCCGAAAATTTGAGCCGTGGCCGGGTTCACCGTCTCTATCTTGTCGTCGTCGTCGATGATGATGATGGCATCGCGGTTATCGGTGAAAAGCTGCTGGAAGCGGGCTTGCGAAGCCTGGGCCTTATCGATCATGCCCTGGGCCGCGATGGTCATGGCGCTGAGCACGCGGCTGAGCCGGCCCACCTCGTCCAAGCGGCCGGCCAGGGGACGGGGCGGAGTCAGGTCGCCGCCGGCCACCCGCTCGGCCTCTTCGGCCAGACGGCGCAGGGGCTTGACCAACTCATGCCGGGCCAGCCACACCGCCACCACGCCCACCAGAAGAGAAAGCGCCAAGGCGGCCATCAAAAAGGAGTTGCGCAAGGCGCGGGTGGCATGACCCACCAAGGCTTCATGGCTCGATTGCACCACGAGGACCAGCTTGCCGCCTGAGGTGCGCTCGAAGCCCAGCCACACATTGCGGCCTTCCAGGTTTGTTTTAAATAGGCCTTTTCCCGCTCTCTGAATGTTCAACAAGGTCTGCCGGTCCGGCAGGGTGAAGCCCTTCAGCGCTGACGGCGCGAACGAATTGCCCTCCGGATCCAGGGCATAGACGGCTTCCTGTCTGTCCAGGTTATCCTTGAGTTCCTGATAAGCCAGGTCAAGGGCTTCATACACGTCAGGGTTTTGGCGGCTGGTCAGGCCCAGCACCTTCACCGCCATGCTCACCTGTTCACGCAATTGCATGCTGGCGTGTTCATCCATGAACTGGGCGGTAAGGTTTTCCTGGACAAAGCTGAGCACCGTGGCGGTGAGCAGAACCACAAAAACCAGCGAAGCGCTCAGCTTAACTCCCACGGATAGGCGGTTCAGCCAAGATAGTGGATTGATAACGCTCATGCCGCGCCCCGGGGATGAAAGAAAGCAATGTTTTTTGACACCAAGGTCATTGGCATTTTACTATTTAAGAAACAAGGTATTAATGGCTTGCATGGCCGGGGGGCGGCAGGCTTGGCCACAAGCTCGGTATTATAAATGTAGTATGCTTGACTCATGCCCCAAAGCGCGATGGCTGTGCGTCCCCCTGGACGGAGTTGGTTTCAATCGGTTAAGTTTGCCACCGAACAGAAAGATTCGAGCGGCCAGATACTCGATCTCGGAGCGGGGCAGGCGGAAATGTTGGGTTCAACTTGATTTGGTTTAGCATAGCAGCCTTGCCCAGGGCGGCAACCCAACTGTCTCCCAAGGCGATGGCCTACAAGTATCTTCGGCCTGAACTTACGATAACTGTTGTGTCGGTGTCAGTCAAGTAATTCGCTACTGGGCGCTGGTAAATAAATGCAGCAAGGCAAGCCCCGGCAAACCGCTTAAAATGAAAGGATTTAAATATGTTGGATAGCCTGCGCAATCTCTTGCTAGCCGGTTTGGGCGCCGCGCTTATCACCCGCGACAAGGTGCTGGAGGTGGCCCAGAAGTGGGTGGACAAGGGCTCCATCAGCGCGGCCGAGGCTGAAAAGCTGGCTGATGAAATCATGGAGGAGTCCAAGCGCCAGGCCCGCAGCCTGGGCCAAAGCATAGAAGAGGCGGTGAAGAGCGTATTAAAGAGCATGGAGCTGGCCAAGGCCCGCGACCTAGAGGCCCTGGAGCAAAGGGTCCGCGCCTTGGAAATTCAGGCGGGCATAGCGGCGCCTGATGAGCCTGCCCCTAATGAGGAGGTCTCCACCGCCCAGCCCGGACCAACGGCCGACCAGATGCCTAGCGGTGATAAATAGTCGTGGGTCTCGCCTCGCTAAGGCACCTGGGCCGCCTGGCGGACGTGGCGGTGGTCTTGGTCAAAAACGGCTTTGCCGAGATGGCCGAGCGTCTGGATTTACCGGGCAAGGCCGGTCCCGGCACCAAGGCCAGCGGCGAGAAGCTGGCCAAGAAATACCCGCTTTGGGTGCGCCTGCGCCTGGTGGCCGAAGACCTGGGTCCCACCTTTGTCAAGCTGGGCCAGCTCATGAGCCAACGGCCCGACCTCTTGCCCAAGGAGCTGATTTTGGAGCTGCGTAAGCTGCAGGACCAGGTCAGCCCCGAGGCCATTGGCGATATAAGGCGCACCATCCAAAAGGCCCTGCAAAAGCCGGCGGAGGAAGTATTCAGCGAATTCGAGGAAAAGCCCCTGGCCAGCGCCTCCCTGGCCCAAGTGCACCGGGCCAGGCTGAAAGAGAGCGGCCAGGCGGTGGCGGTCAAGGTGCGCCGGCCCGGCGTGGTGGAGGTGATTGAAGCGGATTTGGCGCTTTTAAGCGACCTGGTCCACGCCCTGCACGAACGGGTCGAGGGCGTAAGGCGTTTTAACTTGCCGGGTTTAGTAAAAGAAATCTCCCAACACCTGCGCCTGGAGCTGGATTTCAGCAAAGAGGCGCGCAACATGCTGAGCGCCAGTGCCCGGCGCAGCGACAAATCGCTGCTCATAATCCCCCAGCCTTATCTCGAGCTGACCAGGCCTTCGCTGCTGGTGATGAGCCTGGTGGAGGGCTCCCGCCTGGAAAAGGCTGCTTTAACTAAAAAAGAAAGGCGTCAGCTCGCCCAGGACCTGGGCAACGCCATGCTGGACCAAGTGCTTAAGCAAGGCTTTTTCCACGCCGATCCCCACCCCGGCAACCTGATGGTGGTGACCCGGCCGGGCGTGAAGCCGCGCCTGGCCTTGGTGGACTGGGGCCTGGTGGGGCACCTGACGCCTGACATGCGCTATTTGTTCGGTGATCTGGTGGCCTCCATGGTGGAAAAAAGCGCCAAGGGCGTGGTGAACGTGCTCAGTAAGATGGGCGCCGCCCCGGCCGGGGTGGATCAGGCCGGTTTGGAATACGAAGTCGAGCAGCTTTTGGAATTGGTGCATGCCAAACCTCTTAACGAGATCGACCTGGGCGGCCTCATCCTGGAGGTCATGGAATTGATGCGGGAGTACCGCCTCCAGGTTCAGGTGCAATTCGCGCTGCTGGACAAGGCGTTTCTGGAAATGGAAGGCTTGATGCGGGAGCTGGACCCGGAGATCAACCCCATTTCCGTGGCCCAGCCTTATGTGCGGTCCCTATGGATGGAGCGCTACCGGCCCGAGGTCATCTTGGCCACCATGCGCCGCAACCTGGCCGACGGCATGGAGCTCATGAAGGACCTGCCGCGCCGCTTGGAGCGGCTTTTGGCCATGCTGGAAAAAGGCGAACTGGGCCTGGAGTTCAAGCACAAGGGCCTGGTGCCTTTGACCCAGGCCATAGAGGCCTCGGCCAACCGGGTGGCGGTGGCGCTCATCGTGGCCGCGCTCATTGTGGGCAGTTCCATGATCATCACCACCGGGGCCGAGCCCAAGATCTTCGGCCTGCCCGCCATGGGCATAATCGGCTATCTCATCAGCGCGGTGGTCGGCCTGTGGCTGGTGTGGAACGTCTTACGATCCCGCAGGGGCAGGTTTTGAAG
>CAZDRW010000307.1:0-4896 GCA_964507555.1 uncultured Desulfarculaceae bacterium | reverse complement strand
TTCCAGGGTACCTACGTCGATTAGCCTAACCTTGTATTTTTTTGCCCCCAATATCCACCTGGAATGTGTCGCCGTCTATTATCCTCACCATTCTGGCCCTGACTATATTTGCGCTTCTTGCGTAACAAGGCATTGTCAGCAACCAGAATATCGCCAAAAGCATAACCAACGCGACCAGAATGACAACTCCCTTAATCCTTCTACCGCTGATATCAAATGCCTTAATTATCCTGTATGCCACGCCTATAATCTGCTTTATGGCCAGCTCTCCTTGCTGAAATTAGCTTTCTATGAATTCTCATATTTATAGAAATCATCATTCATTGAGGGCAAACTTTAAATTACTCTCACCAGGCAGCCCTCGCGACCGAATTTGCTAAACCATTTACGATCACGCCTACCTATCCGATTGCATTCAGGACGAGTTTGAGCATTTGCCTCCATTCAAACATCCCCCGATTTATATGTGGCTATAATTAAACTAATAAGGAATTTCACTTGACGGGGAGATTGATTGCCCCAACTTACCTGAAACCTGTTTTGCAACGAAAAGGGCCATACGTATAACGCGCCGGTGCCGAATAAAATCATATGGGTAATTCAAAGGCATCTGCTACAGCAGCCATTGCTTTTGAAGATCCCATTGGTATTAAACCCTAGACTGCAAATTGGGGGATAAACAGGCGACCAAAACCCATAGCCTGCTTTTCTGGGCTTCGGCTTACCGCCACAACTGACTGCCAAGCCGAGGACCAGGACACTCCCGAGAGGCCAATGCCCGGCCCGGTGGCCCCATAGTGGCTCCGGCGAGGAAGTGATAATGGCTCCACGCTTTGACATGGCTACCCCGGTGGAGATAATTCAGCCGCGATGGCTTAGGCTCCGCGATGCGGTGCGCTACTCCGGCTTGGGTAAGATGCGGCTCAAGGAGCTGGCCCTTTCGGGCGAGATTATCGGTGGCCAAGATGATGGAGACAGGCGCGGAGGCGGTGAAGGCACCTGGGTGTTCGACCGCCAAAGCATCGATCGCTGGCGTCTAAGGCAGCTCCGCCCCAATGCGCTTCAGGATCAGGGCGATCAGGTTTTCCAGGATATGCTATCATGACCAACATGGGAGTCTTTAGACGCAAAACAAAGAGCGGCTACCGCTGGTACGGTCAATGGTGGAAAGAGGGCCGCCGCGTTACGCGCTCCTTCGGTCCCAAGATTAAGACCCGCGCTCAAGCCCAAAAAGTGTGGGACCAAGCCGAACACAACCGAATCATGGGCAAGTTGGGGGTGCTGGATTCAAGCCCACTCACCCTGGAGCAACTAAAGACCAAATTCTTGGAAACCAAAGCCGCGCATTTGGCCCCCAAAAGCCTTGACCGATATGATGTAAGCCTGCGGATGCTGGCCAAGGACTTTGGCGATGGCGCAAGGGTAAAGCACCTCACCAGCCGCGTCCTTTCAAGATGGGCAAGCCATAGACTGCAAGAGGGGGTATCTCCCGCTGGTGTCAATTGCGACCTAAGACATATCCGCGCTGCTCTAAATTGGGCTGCCCACCACGACCTTATGGAGAAGGCCCCACACGTGGAAATGGTGCTAACCACTAAGCCACTTCCGCGTCATTTGACACCGGAACAATTAGATGCCCTACTTAGCGCATCACCGCCCGAGCGTAGGCGTTTATGGGTGTTTTTAATTTGGACGGCTTGTAGGCGCTCTGAGGCCCGCTCCTTGCGGTGGGAGCATGTCGAATGGAACCCGCCAGCCGCCACAATTACAGGCAAAGGGAGCAAGGAAAGAAAGGTGCCCCTTCTACCCCTGGCCGTAGCTGCGATGGCTGGATTACCCGCGCCAGACGGCCCTATTTGCCCCTGGCCTAGACAGGACATAGGGTCTGTGTGGCCAGAGGTCACAGTGGACATTTTTACAAGATGGTTTCAGAAAGACCGCCGCGCCGCCAAGCTCAGCGGGGTTCGCCTTCACGATCTCCGGCACACGGCAATAACCTACATGATAAGCCGAGGTGTCAAGCCAAGGGTGGTGCAGGAGATAGCGGGGCACGAAAGCATCGTTACTACTGAGGGCTACTCGCGGGCGGTGGTAACGGACCTTTATGAGCAGATGATGGAAGGCTTATGAGCCCTAAAAATTTTACCCAATACGACAATAAATCTACAACAAACATATTATAAATATCATATTTAACTAAATAAGTTATCGGACTACGAATCCGTAGGCCGCCCGTTCGAATCGGGCCGGGCGCACCAAACATAACAAGGGGTTAGGCTTAATGGCCTAACCCCTTGTCTTTTGCTACTTTTATGAAGTTGTTGAAATTGACCCCTTCTTCAGCTCACAAGTTAGTAATCTATTGCAAATAATTTTTAGCCGTGGCGGCTTGGGTCTGACCCAGCCGGTTCTGAAGGTTGGCGAACGGCAACCCCCTGACGCCCACTGCTCAGACAGATTTTGCAGAATGGTCATAGCCGCTTTTCCTTGGGGTAGTTTCGGTATAGCATGAAAATCATACTTGCCTGCCCCCAACCGGCGCCGCGCCCAATACCGCCCGGACAACGGGGACGCTCCGCGCCTTGGGCTCCCCAAGCCCGGCGCCAACCGTAAGCTCACACAAATGGTGGTGGCCATGAAAGCAAAACTCAACGATATCGCCTGGGTACTGGGATGCATAGGCTTCGCCCTGGCCGGGGCCTGGCTGGCCTACGGCGGGCTGGTCCTTAGCGGCACCCTGGGGGGCTGGTCCCGGACCCCGGGCCAGGTGTTGGCCCACTACGCCCTGAAGAAGAACGTGTTCGAGGCCAAGGTGGGTCACACCTACAACGGAGGCATCACCTACCGCTACGAGGTGGGAGGCAACGTGTATCGCCACTCACTCTCCTTGATTCAGGTGACCCAAGACAAGATAAACGACTTTTACGCCAAGCACCCCAAGGGTGAGACCGTGACGGTGCTCTATAGGCCCGAGAGGCCCCAGGAGTCCCGCCTGGCCGGGGACAGTCCGGGCACGCTCCCACCGTGGGCTAAGGTCGGGCTGGGGGCGGTGTTCTTTCTACTTGGGGTGGGCATGGCAATCAACCTGGCGGGCAAGGCGTTCAAGCAGGGCGGATAGCTGGCTTCGCCAACAGTTGCAAATGGCTTAACAGCACTTCGTGGGAGGATGTTTATAAAAGCCAAATATGCGGCCATGGCGTTGTTGGTTTTCCTTTTGGCCAGCGCCACGGCCGGAGCCCAGGCGCCCAAGGGGAGGCTGGGTGATGTAGCCATGAGCCCTTTTAGTAAAGCTACGGAATGCCGCCGCGCGGTCCCTTGAGGGGATCGCGCGAGTTTCCAGGCTGAATTGTTTCTTGCAGGCTAGAAGCGGGCTATTTTCTTTAATGCTTCCATGGTACTTTTCCCACCGAGTACGCTCTGGTTGGCCGTCCCGCCGTCCCGCCCCGCCATCTCCTTATCTCTTTTCGCCTAACCCTTTCCTGGGATATTTTGCTGCGCCTGCACAGCGAAAATCCCAGCTGCGGCTTGACTTACTGGCATGGCTCGTTCAGTTTGGGAATTACCGGGCATTATCCAAGGGCTGGGATTGGCCTCCCCAAAAATCGAGAGGATACCAAAATGAAGAAAAAACGGCGCCTCCCAGGCATAGTAACAGCGCTCTCTTTGGCCCTTTTTCTGTCGGCGGCATGGATGGCGGCGCCGGTCCAAGCCGCACCCCCTGCGCAAAGCGCCGCCAAGAGCGCGTTGCTGCCCGTGGTGCAGGAATTCCAGGAGCTGATCGAAAACGACCCTGAGCTGTACATGCTGTTCAGCCAAATGTTCAATCAGGTGCCCCGCAGGCCGCCTTTCCGGAAAGACCCCACCGGCCAGCCGGAAGTGAAGAACTATCACGAGATGCTAAACCGGATGAACCGGATCATAACCCAAGCGCCGGAATTCAACCAAACCGGGCTGGTGGGTTTCCCGCTCAACGCGGTCTTGGATTGGCCCATGGGAACCTCCGCCGGAGCCCAGGCGTTTCTCAATCCCAAAGTGAACCGTCAATTGAAAAAGATCCTGCAGCAATGGGCCGTGTTCTTGAGTTCGTCGGATTCACGCTACGTGCTGAACGACGATCCCAAGAAAGGCTGGTTCGGGCGGGACGCCAAAGAAGCCATGCCCACTTTTGTGGAGGATTTCATCTGCAATCCCAAACTGCCCTATTACGGATTCAAGTCGTGGGACGATTTCTTCACCCGCCGTTTCCGCAAGGGCCGCCGCCCAGTGGCTGCTCCGGGTGATGATGCCGTGATCGCCAACGCTTGTGAATCTGCGCCTTACAGACTTGCCAGCAATGTCCGCCTGCGCGACCGGTTCTGGATCAAGAAGCAGCCCTATTCGCTTGTGCACATGATGGACGGGGATCCCCTGGCGGAAAAATTCGTGGGCGGAACCTTGTATCAGGCTTTCTTAAGCGCCTTGAGTTATCACCGCTGGCACAGCCCCGTAAGCGGAACCATTGTGAAGACCAAGCTGCTGGACGGTTCCTATTACGCCGAAACGCTCGCGGAGGGCTTTGACCCCGCCGGTCCCAACGACTCGCAGGGCTACATCACCCAGGTCGCGGCCCGGGCCTTGGTTTTCATCCAAGCCGACAACCCGGACATCGGCCTGATGTGCGTGATGTTCGTGGGCATGGCCGAGGTCTCGTCCAACGAGGTAACGGTTTACCCAGGGCAGCACGTGAAAAAGGGCGACCAACTCGGCATGTTCCACTTCGGCGGCTCCACTCACGTGCTTTTCTTCCGGCCGGAGGTCAAGCTGAAATTCGATCTGCACGGACAGAAACCGGGGCTTGATTCCAAGAACATCCCGGTGCGGGCCAGGATTGCCACGGTAAAAAAGCCTGCGGCGCGA
>CAZDRW010000306.1:0-4907 GCA_964507555.1 uncultured Desulfarculaceae bacterium | reverse complement strand
ATTCTCTTCGCCGTGGCCTATCCGGTGCTGGACCCCTACATGGGCATCGTGTTCGGCTGGAAGGCTTTCGTGGCCGCAATTCTGGGCGGGCGCGGTTCGGTGCTGGGGGCGACCCTGGCCGGGTTTCTGCTGGGCTTCATCGAGATCTTCGTGGCCATGGTGTTCCCCTCTACCCTGCGCGACCTGATTGCTTATTCCATCATCCTTCTAATCCTGGTGTTCAGGCCCCACGGCTTCTTCGGCGAACCCTATTCAGCGCGCCTGAGGCTGTAGGCCATGGACCAGGCCACGGGCATAAAAGGATTCCTGCGCAAGGTATGGGCCTATTTCGCGCCCACGCCAGCCCTGGCCTGGCTTCTGGCCATGCTGGTTGCTGTGCTCGTGGAAAAATGGCTGGGCTTGGGCTTGGCCCATACCTTGGGCCTGCCCAAGATACCCATGCTGTTCGGCTTGATCGTGGCCCTCAAGGACCCGGCGCTCATTCCCGGCAGCCTGGCCTTCGTTAGCCTGATCTACATCATCCCCATCAGCGTGGTCACCAAGCTGGCCACGCCCCCGGCCAACCGGGTGGCGGGCTTGCTCATTAAATTGCCCCTGGTGGTGACGACGCTCTTGCACTTGGCGCTGCTTTACGCGGTGCTGCACATATGGGCCGAAGTCAGCGACTACCGCGACCTCATGCTTAGGCTCACCTTGATCGCGGTGATGCTTACCTTAAGCCTCAACATCATCAACGGCTACATGGGCGAGTTCTCCTGCTCCCATCCCGGCTTTATGGCCTTGGGCGCCTACGCGGGCTCGGTATTCACGGTGGGGCTTTTTGCCAAGGACCGCCTTTTTGGCCCGGCCCTGCTGCCGCCGGAATTGGCTCCCTTTTTCTTTCCCGTGGCCTTATTGCTGGGCGGTCTGGTGGCGGCGGTGGGCGCTCTTCTGATCGCCATACCGTCCTTCCGCACCCGCGGCGACTATCTGGCCATCATCAGCCTGGCCTTTACTTTTATTGTAAAGAGCGGGATTGAGAACTTTGAATTGGTGGGCGGCCCGCGCGGGCTTTCCTCCCAGCCGGACTTGGCTAGCCTGCCGGTGGTGTTTCTGGTCTGCACCGTCTGCGTTTGGATGATCAACAACTTCGTCACCTCCATCCTGGGCAAGGCCACCAACGCGGTGCGCGATGATGAGTCCGCGGCCGAGGCTATGACCATCAACACCCGCCGCACCAAGATGGCGGCGTTCATGTTCAGCGCGTTCTGGGCGGGCGTGGCCGGCGCGCTGTTCGCCCACGTGCTGCGCTACGTGAACCCGTCCACCTTCGGCATCCAGAAGCTGGCCGAGGTGCTGGCCATGGTCTACTTCGGCGGGCTGAATTCGGTGGTGGGCTCGGTGGTGGGCGCGGTCAGCATCAGCGTGCTGGGCGAGGCCTTGCGCCCTCTGGAAATCTACAAATGGATCATCATCCCGCTGCTCCTGATCCTGGTGATGATCTTCCGCCCCACGGGCTTGATCGCTTTCCGCGAGTTCAACCTGCGACGCATCCTTTCCCCCAAGACGCCGCCGGAAGGGAGGGGCTAGCATGCCGCTACTCACGGTGCAAGGCATGACTCATCACTTCGGCGGACTCATGGCGGTGAACAACTACGACCTAAATATCTCGCCGGGCCAGATCGTGGGGCTCATCGGGCCCAACGGCGCGGGCAAAACCACCATCTTCAATCTCATCACCGGCATCTACACGCCGGATGAAGGCAGCATCACTCTGGACGGCCAGGACATCAAGGGGCTCAGGCCACATGAAATCGCTTCGCGCGGGCTGGGCCGTACCTTCCAGGACCTGCGCCTGTGGCGGCACATGACGGTCTTGGAGCATGTGATGCTGGCCCGCTACGCCCGCCTGGACTACGGGTTCCTGGGGGCCTTTTTAAATACACCCCGCAGAATCCGCCAAGAAGCGGCGGCGGAGAAAAAGGCGCGCGAGCTTATCGCCATGCTGGGGCTTAGCCATCTGACCGACCAGAAAGTGGTCAACCTGCCCTACGGCGCGCAGCGCCGGGTGGAGATGGCACGCGCCTTGGCCATCGAGCCCAAGATTCTTTTCCTGGACGAGCCCACCGTGGGCATGACGCCCGAGGAGCTGGATCAGATCATCGCCATTATCAGGCGCATCCACCGCGAGTTTGGCCTGGCCATCTTCCTAATCGAGCACCGCCTCAAATTCGTGATGGAGCTTTGCGAGCGCATCCAATGCCTGGTGTTCGGTGAGGTGATCGCGCGCGGCACCCCGCAGGAGATCCAGAACGACCCCAAGGTGATCGAGGCCTACCTGGGCCAGGAGAAGGTGGCCTGATGCTAAAGGTGGAGAACCTAAAGGTCAGCTACGGCAAGATCAAGGCCCTGCACGGCATCGACTTCACGGTGGGCCAAGGCGAGATCGTGACCATCATCGGGGCCAACGGGGCGGGCAAGAGCACCACTCTGCGCGCCATCAGCCGCATGGTGCCGGCCGAGCCGGGCAGCGTGATGCACTTCGAAGGCGCCGACCTCTTGGCCTATCCCGCCGACAAGGTGGTGAGCAATCTCGGCATAAGCCACGTGCCCGAGGGCAGGCGTCTCTTCGGCAACCTCACGGTCACCGAGAATCTGAAACTGGCCTGTTTCGCGCGCAAGGACGAGGACGCCATCAGTCGCGACCGCAAACGAGTGTTCGGCATCTTCCCCCGCCTGGAGGAGCGCCGCGAGCAGAAGGCCGCTACCCTCTCGGGCGGCGAGCAGCAGATGCTGGCCGTGGCCCGGGCCTTCATGAGCGGGCGCAAGCTCATGCTCCTGGACGAGCCCTCCATGGGCCTGGCGCCGCTACTCATGCTGCGCGTGTTCGAGGCGCTCAAGGAGATCAACCAGGAAGGCACTGCCATTCTATTAGTGGAGCAGAACGCCCGCCTGGCCCTGGATTTCGCGCAGAGGGCCTATCTATTGGAGCACGGGCTCATCGCCGCTCAAGGCAGCACAGCGGAGATGAAGGAAAACCCCGAGGTGCAGAAGTCCTACCTGGGCGGCTGACCTGGCCGCCGCATTCCATCATCGCGTTAGAGTAAGCGTTACCAGCGTTGTCGGTCCGCGTTATGAGCGGCGTTAAGCATGGGTTTGCGCTGATAGGATGCCACGAGCGCGGCTGGTAGCGCGGCGGATTGCCGCATATCTGATTCCGATGCTATCATGCCCAGGCCCCTGGTCCGCTCTCACGGGCCCATGAACAACCTGGAAAACGCCATGCCCGCCAAGAATAAGCCTAAAGTCAAGCCCAAGTCCAAGACCAAGGCGCTGACTAAAAACGAGGACGCTGCCAAGCTCGTGCCGCCGCGGCGTACGGTGAGCGACTATGCCAAGGCGTTGCGCCAGGCCCAGGGCTACGCCTCCATCGCCGCCCAGATCCTGGGGGTCACGCCCAACGCGGTGCAGAAGTCCATCCAGCGCCACCCCAGCCTGCGCAAGCTGCATCAGAGCCTAGCCGAGGACCGTCGCCTGCCCGCCCTGGACGTGGGCGAGGCCAAGCTCATGGAGGCGGTGCGCGAGGGCAAGTCCTGGGCGGTCCGCTATTTCCTCGATAACCAAGGCGCGGAGCGCGGCTACGGCCGCCGGCTTTCGCTTAACGGCAGGCTGGACGCCGAGCTGACGCCCGGCGATCCCCTGGCCGCGTACCGCAACATGGACCCGGAACAAAGACAGAAGCGCATCTCCGAGCTTTTGCAGCGCGCCAAGGCGCTCAGCGGGGAGTAAATCTCCATAAATAACGGTATATCTCGATAGGGATCACAATTGTGACACATTAATTAAGTTACTCTCTGCGCCCGCCGCCCATAAATCCTATTCAAAAAACTGCCGGATGATTTGAGCGGTGCTATAGGTCGGCAAGGCCCGCGCGGCGGGAAATCGCCGGCCTGCCGGCGCAGCCAGCGCTTCCTGGATATCAGCGGCCGGCGGTATCACCAGAAGGAAACGGCTCATCACACATGATTGGTAAGCCATCCTTAGCAAGTGATCCGGCGCGCAGAGCACTCAGGACAACGAAAACGGAGGTTGGAAAAAATGACAAGCAACCTGGAAAACATTCAAAGCAGCGTGGACACTATTATTGAAGCTGCCACTCCTGTAACCCCGGTCAATATGCTCTACTGGCAAGCTGATCAAGATGAATACACCGTTCAATGTCGAGATACTTTTGATAGTGACGGGCTTGGGAAAGACTTGATCTACCACTATGCGTTTGCGCCGGACGTGAACACGGTTATGTATACGCAGGAACGCATCCCTTTTGACGGATACGACTTGGAACTTCGCATGCGCTATACCATGAACAACAGCGGCTCAGGCGATGTTTATTGGTGGCTGTATTTAGATACTGTGTCCAATGGATCTAGCAAAGACCCGGTTACAGATTGGGATGATTGGGCTGATTGGGCTGCTGATCATGATCATTCTTACTCAAGTGTTGATACTCCATCATCTGTATCTCGTATTTATGCTGAATTGGTATTTACAATCCCCTCCAGCGCATATTCGGCTGGAGACACGCTCAAGATTGCTCTAAAAAGATCCGGCTCGGATGCTGGTGATACGCATGCCGCTTATGCACTTGTTGAAGATGCAATCGTCTTGGTTCCGGTATTGCCGTAAAGGAGGGGAAAAAATGGCTTTAATTAGACAAAGAACTTCCGGGATTAGATACTTCCAAACGGTGAGCCGCACCTTCACCATGAATTCAAGCCTTAACGGCAGCGACCCCACGGACACGATCGCCATTCGTGACCCCAACAAGACTATAGCTCTGCCCGCGACTTGTTGGAGTGGCAGTTCCTCCTATTGTATATCTTCAGCGAAATTGGCACACGAGGTGGTATTTTTCTAAGTTAGAGTTT
>CAZDRW010000305.1:0-4928 GCA_964507555.1 uncultured Desulfarculaceae bacterium | reverse complement strand
ATACAAAAACCCCAGCATCGCTGAGATGGAAGCCTCGCTTGGCCAGGTGCGCCGCGAGCTGCATGAGGTGCGGCAGGTGTTCTACAGCAATGAGGCCCATCTGAAGGCGCTGGAGCGGGTCGTGGCCCGGGTTCCGGAGATCCTCCAGGCGCGCACCGTCAGCACCGAGCTGAACGAGTTCTCCATGCTGGCCAAGGAGGGCGCAAACGAAGCAAGCCACCAGATCACTCTGGCCCGCATCAGCTTGGGCGAGGAACGCCAGAGAGAGGCGGTGGTGGTGCGGTTCAAGCTTGCTGATTTCAGGTGATCCGTCAAAGGCGAGGCGCTCGAGCATTAACCGGAAGATGATCCCTGAGCCGCCTGGCGGGATGCCTAATCCAAAACTTCCCTTATAGCCTGGGCCATTGCAGTCTTGGCAAAGGGCTTCATGACCAGCTTGTTGATCCCGTATTGATGCATGACATCCGGGGAAAGCTGGCTGCTGAAGCCGGTGCAGATGATTATGGGAATGTCCCGACGCATGCCGCGTACCTTCTGCGACAACTCCAAGCCGTTCATCTTGGACATAGTCATATCGGTAATCAGCAGGTCATATTGGCCGGGATCCGCCTGAAACAAGCTAAGGGCTTGTCGGCTGGAATTGCTCACGGTGACCTCATAGCCCAAAAGCTCAAGGATGCTGGCGAAAAACCCGCTGATCGCCTCTTCGTCGTCGACAAAGAGGATTCTCTCGTTTCCGCCGGGCACCAGCTCCTCTTCGGCGGCAAGCTGGGCCGCGGCTTCGCTGTGGGCGACCGGCAGGTAGACCTTGAAAACAGATCCTTGGCCGGGTTTGCTTTCCACCGTGATCGCCCCGCCGTGACTCTTCACAATGCCATGGGTGACGGCAAGTCCCAGGCCGGTTCCCTCTCCGGGCTCGCTGGTGGTGAAATAGGGCTCGAAGATTTTGTCCAACAGCGCAGGGTCAATGCCTTTGCCCGTGTCGCTCACGCTTAATAAAAGGTATCTCCCCGACTCAAGTGGGGTCTTTCCCGTGGCCTCGGCCCCGGTCAACAGGGTTTCGCTCAAGCTCACCCGCAAGACGCCGTCGCCCGAACTCATGGCCGAGGCGGCATTGGTGCACAGATTCATAAGGACCTGATGCATCTGGGTGGCGTCGGCCATGATCGTGCTGTCGCTGGCGTTGATTTCCTGGCGTATCTCGATATTGGCCGGCAAGGTCGCCCGCAAGAGCTTCAGCGCCTCCTTGACGATGGGGCCGAGATCAAGAGGTTTGAGCTCCTGCTCACTGGCCCGGCTGAAGGCAAGAATCTGCAGAACCAGATCCTTGGCGCGGGTGCAGGCCTTGAGGACTTCAGCCAACTGGGCCCGGCATTCCTTTTGCGCCCTGCGCCTTAAAAGAGCCAACTCGGTGTAGCCCATAATCGCGCTCAAGATGTTGTTGAAGTCGTGGGCTATGCCGCCGGCCAAGGTTCCCACCGCCTCCATCTTGGCGGACTGCCTGAGTTGCGACTCCATCTTCTTCTGGACGGTGATGTCGCGCAGCACCACCACGCTTCCCGCCAGCTCGCCCTCGGCGTCACGCCAGGTGGCGGCGTTTATGCTGACATCCAAAACCTGGCCATCTTTGGCGAGGCGCTTGGTCTCGAAGTTTTTTAAGTCTTCGCCATTTTTCATGCGGCTTATCATGCGGGCGGTTTCCGGCCTGGCTTCCTCGGGCACATATTCGATGGTCCGGTCTATCAGCTCATCCATGGTCCAGCCGAAAACCCGGGAGAAGGTCGGGTTGCAGTACAATACGTTGCCTTGCATGTCATAGAGCACCACCGGGTCCGGGCCGGAATTCAGGATCAGCTGGTAGCGTTCCTGGCTCTGCTGCAGGGCGGCTTCGATCTCGCGGCGCTGGGTGATGTCGCGGCTCACCCCGATGATGCCCGCAACCTGCCCGTTTTCGTCGAATAGCCAGGAACAGGTGTCTTCGCACCAAATGGTGGGGCCGTCCTTGCAGTAGGATTCCAGGTTGATTTTCAGCACCTCGTCCGGCCTGGGAGGCTCCTCAGCTATATCTTGCCGCACCTGCCGCAGGGCTTTTTGGGCTTTTTCCAGCGAGGCGGGAGTAAAAACCTTATCCGGACTCAGGGAGAGAAATTCTTTGGAGGTGAATCCCCTCTGGTTTTTGATGGAGGGCGAGACGTAGGTGAAGCGTTCCTCTTGCAAGTCCAGTACCCAGATCACGTCGTTTACGTTATTAGCCAGCAGCTTATATTTTCTCTTGGACTCCTGCAGCCTGTCGTACAGCGTCTTTAGCTTGGCCGTGGTTTCGTTGAAGGCCTGGCTCAGCTCCGCGATTTCATCCCGTCCCTTCACAGGAAGGCTGCGGTCGAAATCGCCGTCCGCGATGGCCTTGGTGCTTTTGGTAAGGAGCTTAAGCGGCTCGGTAATGCCCTTTATGAGCAGGTAGCCGAAGATGACCGTAGCTGAAAGGGCCAGCAGGTTGACGATGATTACCGTGACCAGAACCGTATTGTTGATGCGACGCATTTTTTGAAGGGCCTGGACCTGCTGACCGGCGATCCGCCGGTCCAGTTCGCTAACCACCTCCTTGGCGGTGGAGCCTATGGTATCGCCGGAGACCATGTCGAACAGTTCTCTATACACACCGACCAGGGTCGAGATCTTCACATCGGTATCGTGCACCAGGGCGCTCTGGAGGGTGAGCTGCCTGATCTGCCAAATGCTGACCAGGCTGCTTAGGAAAAGCAAAAAGGAAACAAGTCCCAGCACCAGGAAAAGGCGATGCGCTATGGTTAAGCGGACCATCGGGCGACTGCCTTTGTCAGCTTTTCATTCATGGGGTAATCCAAGCCGACCATCTTGACCGGTTGTCCTTAAGCCATTTGCTGGCCGCCTCTTGGGGACTGAGCTTGTCAAGCGCTACCATGCCCAGCAAGGCGTTCTGGTCATGGTTGCTCAGGTTGAAATTGCAGAGCAATTGGTAGGCTTGCGGCGCCATTTTCTTGAGCCCCGGCCAGGCGATCTTTAAAAGGATGTCCGGCGGGTAGTCGCAATCCACCAGACCCTTGGCCGCCCCTCTGTAGCATTTATCGCTATAGTTGGGCAGCTTGATCTCGCGCAGATCGTATTTCACCACCAGGTAGTGGGGCCGCCAAAAATACAAAAGCACCGGATGGCGCGCTTGGCAGGCCTTTTCCACCGCCTGGATGAGCGCCTTTTCGGATCCAAGTCTTTGCACCTGCAGCTGGAGTCCCAGGTTCTTGATGATGTCCTGATCGTATTGAGTCCAAGAGGGGTCACCGGCCAGGAAATAGCCTTTCCCGTTCTTTTGGCCGTCGTTGAAAATAGATGCAAAGCCAGGATCCCGCAAGGCTCGCCAATCGTGAAAGCCGGGGTTATCCTGGAATACATAGGCGGGCGCGAACCAGCCCATTTTGCCCACCACGCCCAATAGGCCGATAAGCTCCACGGAGCGCTCTTTCTCAATGTATTTTTTAATATCATCGGTGTGACCCGAGGGCCAGACTTCCAAGCTAACGTGCAGATCACCGGACGCAAGGAGCTGCCATTGACGCTGCTCATCCACTGCAATAATTTCGGTCCGGTAGCCCAGCTCGTTTTCCAGAATGCTCTGGGCGATCAACGCATTTAAAGATGAGCTTAGCCAAGGATTGGCCGCGAGCTTAACCGTGAAATCCTTTTGGCATCCGGGGGCTGCCAAAAGCAGGGAAATCAGCAAGAAAACCAGGTTCTTCATTAACGACTTTAAGCTGCTATTCACCCTTGCATCCATGATTGCATGCGGGAATTTCAGGGCAGGTGATGGAAACTATCGACATGTCAGTAAACAAAAAACGTTTTTTATATGACTCGCCTCTCCTGCGTTTGGCCCGGCCTTTTTTTCAACAAAGCGAACAGTTATGGCCGGTGCTAATGCCAAAGGGATTTTATTAAATTATGAGTATTTATCACATGCTTTTACAAGCATTTCCTGAGGCGATTCCGTGACATAATATACCAGCGTCCGGATCGGCAGCCCTTTTAGCCCGGGTTTTGGGTTAGCTAGTTTTTTCTTTTTTTAAGGGCGCAGGCTAAAAAACCCAGCCCGCATTTAGGGCTTGGCTTTTTTATCATTGGCGAGATCATTTTCAAAGGCATGTAATCGGGGGGGCTCATGTCAAGCAAAGGGTCGTCTTCAACGCAACCCGGCCAGGCGGGCATCAACCGCCGCATTTCTTTGCAGTCCTGTCTGGCCTTGGCGGCTGCCGGGGTCCTGCCCGGCAAAATATCGGCCGCGCAAAGCGCAGGCATCTTTGATGCCGTAATCGTAGGCGGGGGCCTCAGCGGGCTCTCGGCTGCCCACAAGCTCCAAGACCAGAACATCCTGGTGCTGGAGAAAGCCTCCGCCCTGGGCGGGCGCGTGATCGAGGGTCAGTGGGAGGGGTTTCACTACGCCCAAGGCGCCGAATATATCGGCCCTCCCGAGGATGATGTCGCCGACCTCTTTCAGGAGCTGGGCCTGGTCCCCACCGCGGTCACCCCTCCCGCGGACGCGGTGGCGCGTCATGGCAAGATCCATGCGGGCCATGCCTACCTGGGCTTTCTGGAGAACCAAAACCAGGTCAAGGACTACTGGCGGCTGGTAAAGCTCCTGGAAGCTTATGAGAGCGCCGGTGGGGGAGGGCGGGAATTCCTTGCCAAGGATACCTCCCTGGACGCCATCTCCATGCAGGAGTGGCTGCAGCGGCAGAAGATAGATCCCCTGGTGCAGGAATTGATCGAGGTGGAGAACCGGGGGATTTTCGGGGCCAGCAGCGGGGACCTGTCATTCTATTTCGATGTGCAGGAAATGGCCTGGAACATGACCTACCCCGAAGACGCGGACCAGAGCGAGGTGTACTCCTTTCCCAAAG
>CAZDRW010000304.1:0-4939 GCA_964507555.1 uncultured Desulfarculaceae bacterium | reverse complement strand
TGCTGGCCGCTTCCATGGGGGGAGCAGTCCTGGCCGGAATATGGACCAGTGGGTTGCTGTTGGGCTTATTCTTGCCCGAAAGCATGGGTGTGTCCTTCGCGAATGCGATGGGAGGCGAGTTGACCCTGTTCGATTATTTGGCCAGCCTAGTGGCTGGTGGGTGGATAGGCTATGTGACTTTTTTTGTGCTTTGGGATTGCATTTTCAAGAGGGTAGGCAGGTTCTACGCAGAAACTAAGAAGATGAAACCGGAATGCACATGCGCGGCCTTGGTACGGTAATGGGGTGCTCGAAGATGCAAATAATTGGGCGCAAAGGATAAGAGATCATAGGCAACAATCACACGGCTCAGGCAAGGCATTGGCGGAGAACCCGGCGAGGCGACTACATGGCAACTGAAATGATGACTAATAATTCATAATTGTTTGCATAGCCCTGATATTGGGGCGGACAAGCCAAAACGCGTTTCATAAGGAAAGGGAAGAGAATGTCATACCTTAAAACGGTTTCCCCGGAAGACGCCACCGGCCAAGTAGCTGAAGTATATAATCCCGTGCAAGAGATGTGGGGTATGGTGCCGGCGCCTATACAGCTTTTAAGCGCCAGTCCCAATCTTTTGACTATGAGGAAGACGGTTATCGACTACTACGCCACCCACCCAACCCTTAGCCCAGGCCTTTTGGCCTTGATCCGTCTGCTGGTGGCCGAGGAGATGCAATACGACTATTGCATCTCCCTGAACAGTAACATCATAAAAATGATGGGCATCACCAGCGACGACCAGCTAGCCGCCGTAATGGCCGACCCCCAACAAGCCCCCATGGAAGAAATGGAAAAGGCGCTGTTGGCATTGGTGATAAAGGCCTGCGCCAAACCCGAAACAGTGCAAGAAGCAGATGTGCAAGCGCTTAGGGATTTAGGCTGGCAGGATTCAGACATATTGGATGCCATTAGCCATGGCCTTATGATGGTCCAGGGCGGCATCCTGGCCAAGGCGGTTGGCTTGCCGCAGGGCGCTGCCTGTTAATAAAATTTGTTGAATGCGCGCCTCAAGATAATATGAAGTCGCAAAACAAAAAAAGTATAATTTCCGGGGGCCCCCTCCTCTTTTTCGGAAAAGAGGGGGTGAATCCCTTGGGGCAAATATAAAGAGTATGTCGGACAGCTGTAAAGTTTCGCTCTGACGATATGCCTTGCGAGCAGCATCGATTCCCGCCTGGCGGCTTTAGTTATTAAAAATGACGCCTCCCAAAAGAGAGGCATGCCTTGCCAGACCCAGCCAAGATTCAATATTAATGGCTTGGGCCAGTGATGGCGTTTATTTTTTAAGATGAGCGCGGAGCATCCGCAGGAACCATTTGGCGGTAATAAAAATGATAAGTTGATTAGAAAATCCATCGCTATCAATTAATTGGCAGTAGGAACTTTCATTTGCTTAATCAACGTGGTGGGTTTAATCACTAATATGATTAACAGAGGAAAACATGATTAATAATTAATAAATTTATCTATCTTTCAACGCTTTTATTGTTGGGTTGTTATTTATTCTTGACCATGTTATTTGCATATAATCTGTTAATTGAATTGCGAAATAACAAAAGGAATAATTCATAAATATGGCCTATTGCTTGTCTCTCCCAAGTCGCTGAGATTGTCCTGAAGCCATATCATTTCCCCAGATGAAATCATGAATATTGCCCGGCATCCCCGCCCGTGGCAAAAAAGCGATCTCACCTCTCTCTCCCCAGGGGCAGCCCGGGCGGCACCTTCAGGCCGTCCAGCCTAAGCGAGGGTATCTTGGGCGCCACGGGCGTCTGCACCTTGACGTTCCAGGTGTCCAGCGCCTGGCCCACCACTTCGTCCAGGCGGGCCAGGGACTTTAGATAGGTGGCAACGGCTTGGTGCTCTTGGTCGCGGGCGTCGGTGAGGTCGCGCTGATAGGAGAGAACCAAGAAGTTGGTGGAGCGCCCCAGTTCCAGGCGCACCCTTTCGATCTTGTACTTCTGCAGAGCCAGTTCCCGTGACTTCTGGGCCAGTTCAATCTGGCGCAGGCTGCGTTGCACGTCGTTAACCCGGTTGCGCACCTCCTGCAGCACCGCTAGCCGCTCCTGCTTCATGTCCAACTTGGCCTTTTTGACCTCGCGGGCCGCGGCGGTGACGTCGCGCTGCAGGCGGTCCCGGGGCAGGCCCAGGGGGATGGACAAGGATAGCGCGGCTCTCCAGCCCCGGCCCAGGTCGTCGGAGTCGTCTATGGCTTGGCCCGCGCTTGAGTCGGTGCTGGTACGGCTGGTGGCCAGACCGAGGTTCAGCAGGTCGCGGGCAGCGGAGCGGGCCAGCTCCAGATCCAGCTTGCGCTGCTGCAGGCTTATCGCCGCCGAGCGCAGCCGGGGGTTCTTTTCCAAGGCCGCCCGCATCATATCGGTAACGTTGACCTTGACCTCGTGGTATACGAAACCTTCCACCGGCAGGATGGCCACGTCGTTGTCCAGATCCAGCAAGTTCACCAGCGTGCGGTTGGCGCTTTCCACCACGAACTCCTGGTTCAGCACGTTGACACCGTTGCGGGCCACCTCCTGCTCGGCCGAGACCAGATCGGCGGCGGCCTTGCGCCCGGCCCGGATCAATTCCTTGTTGCGTTCCAGCACGTCCCGGCTCGCCTCCAGGGATCTCACGGCGGAAAGCTTGTTCTCCAGGGCCAGCAAAAGATCCCAGTAGGCTTCCTGGACGGCGGTGATCCGGCTCATGAGCAGGGAGTTGAACGAGAGCAGGTTCAGCTTTTCAGTGTATTGGGCGGTGACCACCGGGGCGGTGCCCACGGTAATGCCCGCGTTGCGCAAGAGGGGCTGGATCAGGCTTATGCCCATGGTGGAGCGGTTTTCGGTTTGATTGGTGCTGCGGTCCAGCACGTTGTCCACGTCCCACTGCAGGGTGAGCTCGCCGTTGGTGCGCAGCCGCTTGCGGACCTCCACCCCCAGGCCGCGGGTGTCGCGCTCGCCCTCGGCCTCATACTGATAGCGGCCGTTGATATAGAATTCCGGCTCGAACAGGCGCTCGGCCAAGGAGAGGTCCAGGCGCTGGGTGGCCCGGTCCAGGAGGCCTTTCTTCAACTCCACGTTGCGCTCCAGGCCCAGGCGCACCGCGTCCAAAAGCTTGAGCGGCACCTTGCGTCGCCCGGACTCTCCGCCTATCTCCGTCTCGGTAAGCGGGGCCACCGCCGCCGGCTCCTGATCCGGCGCCGGAGCCGCCTCGTCGCCGGACATAGCCGGAGCTTCGCTGATAGGCCCGCCGGCTGGCGGGCCGGCCAACGCGGCCGGGCCCCAGAACAGCGCCAGGCAAAGCGCCGCCTTGAACCACGGGAGACGGGCCATCAGTCCGCCCTCAGGGCCACGATGACGTCGAGGCCCGCGGCCTTCCGCGCCGGGTAATAACCGAAAAAGAGTCCTACGGCCAGGGAAACGCCAAGGCACAGCAACATGGCGCCGGGCACCCACACCGGCTGCCAGCCCTGTGCGCTGGCGGCGATCAAGCTCACGGCCTCCCCCAAGCCCACGCCGATGATTCCTCCCGTCAGGGAGAGCAGCATCGATTCCACCAAAAACTGAGTCACAATGTCCTGGCGCTGGGCGCCCATGGCCCGGCGGATGCCGATTTCCCGGCGGCGCTCGGTGACCGAGACCAGCATCATGTTCATGATTCCCACCCCGCCCACGATTAGGCTTATGGAACCCACTGCTGCCAGCAGCATGGTGTAAAGGCGCATTTGGCGGGAAATCTGTTCCAGCAGCTGGCGCGGGCTGTTTATGTTCAGGTTCAAGGGAAAGCCCTTGAACCGGCTCAAGAGGCTCTCTATCTCCGCCCCAGCCTGGTTATGGTCCGCATCTGGCCACAGCCGCACGGTGGCCTGGCTCACGCCCGGCTGCTGGGCGTAGCGCTGGGCCATGTCCAGGGAAATCAGCACCGCATCGTCCACCATCTGGCTGTTATGCCCCAACTCGGCCGGGGCCAGCACCCCAATCACGCTGAAGGGCCGGCCCCTGATGGTTATCTCTTGCAAAGGCTCACGAGCTCCTTGCTGGATGAGCTTATTAAAGACTCCGTGGCCCAGCACCGCGAAGGAGGAGTCGCGGTCGTAGGGGGTCAGGAAGCGGCCCCGGGCCATGTGTAGGCGATTGATCTCGGCGAACGCCGGCCACACCCCTTTGATGCTGCCTTCAAACTTGGCCGGGCCGGCCCGCACCTTCCCGAAAATTTCCACCTCCGGCGATACCGATCGCACCGAGAGCGCGTAGCGGGACAAGAGCGCGAAGTCCTTGGGCAGCAGCGCTTGGGGCCGCCTGGCTTCGTTCTCTGGAGAAAAGCCCGGGCGCACGGTGATGACGTCAGTGCCCATCTGGCTGAATTGCCGCAAGGCCTCGTTCTTGACGGTTTCCCCCAGGCCGAGCATGGCCATAACGCTGCCGATGCCGATGATGACCCCGATCAGGGCCAGCAAGGTGCGCTGCTTGGAGGCGGCCAGGCTGCGTAGCGCCTCGCGGGCGTTCACCGCCAGCATGACCTAGGCCTCTCCCAAAAGGCCGTCGCGCATGCCGAGCCTCACGCTGCCCAGCCTGGCCAGGTCCAGGTCGTGGGTTATCATAACTATGGTCAGCTTGCGCTCGGTGTTGAACTGCGAGAACAGCTCCATAATTTGACGGCCCACCTTGCTGTCAAGGGCGCCGGTGGGCTCGTCCGCCAAGAGCACCACCGGGTCGCTCACCAGGGCCCGGGCGATGGCCACCCGCTGCTGCTGGCCGCCGGAGAGCTGGGCCGGGTAGTGGTGCAGGCGGTCGCTCAGGCCCACCAGCTCAAGGACCAGGTCCACGTGCTCCCGCCGCTCCCGGCGGTGCAGCCGGGTGAGAAGCAGGGGCAGTTCCACGTTTTCAAAGGCCGTGAGGACCGG